>CAYVDH010000117.1:0-11136 GCA_964450355.1 uncultured Flavobacteriaceae bacterium | reverse complement strand
AAGTTCATGAATTTTGACCAAATTCATCTATGTACAAATTGATAAGTATTCCAAACAACGAAATACATAAAGGCCCGAAAACCAAACCCCAAAATCCAAACAAATTTACACCAATGATAGCTCCAAATATAGTAACCAAAGGATGTGTATTGCTTAATTTTTTCTGTAACAAAAATCTTGAAATATTATCTACCGAACCAATGATGATTAACCCCCATAAACCAATGCCTATAGCAGCACCAGTGTGTCCCAATGCCAACATGTACAGAGTCAATGGAACATATACCAACATGGAACCTACTACGGGAATTATAGAGCAAATAGCAGTTAAAACACCCATCAACAATACTTGAGGAGCTCCAAAAATCCAATACCCAATCAAGCCAATTAATCCTTGAAAAAATGCCACAATTGGAATCCCTATAGCATTGCTGTAAACAATGTCTCTGATTTGATTTACGAACTTATTCTTATTTTGGTTGTTGAATGGAGTGTTTTTGTTCAACCATTTTTCTATGTCTGTCATTTGATTCAACATGAAAAACAAGAACAAAAAGGAAAGAAATATGGTGCCAATGGAGTTGATTGAACTTGTTATGAATTTATTGATTACAGGCAAAATAACATTGCTTAATTTCTGCAAATATTCATTATTCAATAGGTTCACATTGAATTCAGAAATCAAATAAGCATTTATTTTTTCAAAAACATCATGTATTAATTGAGGATTTTGAACAATGGGATTGATGTTTTTAAACAACAATGAACCAAGCCAATACACAGGTAAAGCTATGCAAATAATCGCTCCTATCATTAAAAGCAAAGTAGCCTGCCACTTTTTCCATTTGTATTTATGTATTAATTTTATAAATGGAACGCGTAAAACTACATAAAGCGAAACAGCTCCTAAAAAACCACTTAATGCAAAATACAATTGGGTGAGTAAAACGTAACCCAATATAAAAATAAAAAATAAAATGATGAGTTGCCTGATTATATTGGGTGAAATCTTGTTTTCCATAACAATTAATTTCTTATTGCTCCCAAATAACTCAATTAAATATCAATGTTAGCATATTTAGCATTTTTCTCAATGAATTCCCTTCTTGGAGGAACTTCATCGCCCATTAACATACTGAAAGTATGATCAGCTTCTGCAGCGCTATCAAGAGTCACTTGTTTAAGAGTTCTGCGAGCAGGATCCATGGTTGTTTCCCATAATTGCTCAAAATTCATTTCACCTAAACCTTTATACCTTTGAATATTAACCGAATCAGGATTGCTGCCCTTGGCAATTTCCATCACAGCCATGTCGCGGTCTTGATCATTCCAACAATATTTTGAAACATTTCCTTTTTTCACTTGATACAATGGAGGTGTAGCAATATAAACATAACCACTTTCTACTAATTTTTTCATGTATCTAAAGAACAAAGTTAATATCAGAGTTCTAATATGGCTACCGTCCACATCAGCATCTGTCATAATTATTACTTTGTGGTACCTTAAATTGGTAATATCTAACTCTTTGTCATCGCCTTCGGTTCCAATTTTAACTCCAAGAGCTGTGAACATGTTTCTAATTTCCTCATTTTCATAAATTTTATGTTCTAAAGCTTTCTCAACGTTCAATATTTTTCCTCTAAGTGGCATGATGGCTTGATAGTTTCTATCTCTACCTTGTTTTGCTGTTCCACCAGCTGAATCTCCCTCTACCAAGTATATTTCACATTTAGCTGGATCGGTCCATGAACAGTCACTTAATTTACCAGGCAAACCCATTCCACTCATCGCACCTTTACGTTGAACCATTTCTCTAGCTTTTCTAGCAGCATGTCTAGCAGTTGCAGCTAAAATCACTTTATTCACTATCATCTTGGCTTCTTTAGGATGTTCTTCAAGGTAATTCCCAAGTATTTCGCCCACACACACATCTACTGCCCCCATTACTTCGTTGTTTCCTAATTTAGTTTTAGTTTGACCCTCAAACTGAGGTTCTTGCACTTTCACAGAAATAACCCCTGTTAAACCTTCTCTGAAGTCGTCACCACTAATTTCAAATTTTAAATTTTTGAGCAATCCCTCTTTTTCAGCATAAGTTTTTAGTGTGCGTGTCAAACCTCTTCTAAAACCAGCAATGTGAGTTCCACCTTCAATGGTATTGATGTTGTTCACATAACTGTGCAAGTTTTCGCTGTAACCATTGTTGTATTGAAAAGCGATTTCGATAGGTATGCCTTGTTTTTCGCCTTCTGCATAAATTGGTTCAGGAATGATGGTTTCTCTAGTATTATCCAGATATCTGATGAATTCTTTTAATCCTTCTGTACTGAAAAAAGTTTCAGACCTTGGTTCAGTACCTTCCTCCACTCTTAAGTCAGTAAGAGTTAATTTGATGTTTTTGTTCAAAAATGAAAGCTCTCTTAATCTGTTACTTAGGGTATCAAAACTATATTCTGAAGCATAAAAAATAGTAGTATCAGGCGTGAATTCAATGGTAGTTCCTCTTTTATCTGTAGTACCAATTTCTCTCACATCATACAATGGTTTACCACAACTGTATTCTTGTTCAAACACTTTGCCTTCACGATATACTGTTGCTTTTAAATGTGTAGATAATGCATTCACACAACTAACACCAACACCATGCAATCCACCAGAAACTTTGTAGGTGTCTTTATCAAACTTACCTCCAGCATGTAATACAGTCATTACTACCTCTAAAGCTGAACGATTCTCTTTAGCATGAATTCCTGTAGGAATACCCCTTCCATCATCTATTACTTTGATGCTGTTACCTGGTAAAATAAAAACTTCAATATTTTTTGCATGACCAGCTAAAGCTTCATCTATACTGTTATCTACTACCTCGTACACCAAATGATGTAATCCTCTTGGACCAATATCGCCAATGTACATGGCAGGTCTTTTTCTAACAGCTTCTAAACCTTCTAATACTTGGATATTATCTGCTCCATAATTGCTTTTGTCTATCGCTTCACTCATATTGTTTTTGTGTATAAATTAAAGCGTAAAAATACGACATTTTATTCAATAAATCTAAAGGGATTTAAGAATATTTCCACAAGTTTTTACCTATTCTTCGAATAGTAAAATAATACGAAAAATGAATGGCAATTACTTAGTCTTAAAACAATTTCATTATTAGGTGTTATTAAAGTTAAAACACCTCTTACATTTTAGTGAAAATAGTTTTAAAAAAATCAACTTAATCCATCGAGCAACAATTGACTTATAACTTTTGCCATTGCTTGTCCCTCACTATCTAAATTAGGATTTACCTCAGTGATTTCAAAAGCTCCAGTTTTGTTGTATTTCATCAAGGTTTTAAAAACAACAGCTGCTTGTTCAAAAGATAAGCCATCAGGGGCTGTGGTACCTGTACCTGTTGAAATTGTTGGGTCCAATGAATCGGCATCAAATGAAATGTATAACAAATCACAATTGGAGAGTTTCTCTATGGTTTCATTTAAAATATTCTCAATGCCTTTGGATCTGATATCATCTGGCTCATAAGTTATAACACCTGCTTTTTCTATGATATTCCACTCTTCATCTTCAGCATCTCTTACACCAATTAAAACAAGGTCTTTCAATTCAAATTTTGGTGAAATATTAGCAACACCTAAATTTTTCAATTCATTCCAATAATAAGCCACATCTTCAGCTACTTCGTTTTTCTTTAATTCATGATGATCAAGCCCTGCTAAAACTGCCAATGGCATTCCGTGTATATTACCACTTGGTGTGGTGTATGGCGAATGCAAATCGGCATGTGCATCTATCCAAATGACTCCAATTCTTTTGTCGGGGTATGCATTTTTCAAACCGCTTAAACCACCTATTGCATTGCTGTGGTCGCCACTTAATATGATTGGGAATTTGCTGTTTTTAATGGTAGAAACTACAGAATCATTTAATTGATTCATTGATTCCACTATGAATTCAATGTTTTTGCCATAAGCATGATCTAAATATTGAGTTTTGAGTAATTGATTGTCTAACAATTCAAATTCATTGATTGGAAACCCTAAATGCTCTAATTCATCTTTCACAGCCATTGGCCCATCACCTGCCCCACTTTTACCTGCTCCTTTATCAGATGTTGATATAATAAAATGAGTTTGTCTTCTGTTCGATTCCATGGTGTTAAAGATTTATAAAATCCTTTTTTTACAAATATCGTAAAAAAGGCTTAAAAAAAGAAATCTAAGAGTGGATTTATTCTTAGATTTCTGACAATATTTAATTGTTTATTAAATTTTGGATTGTAAATGCATGGTATCGTTTACTCTTTTTTCAGCTAGTTTGATAGCCGCTAATTGAGTATTGATATTGTCTTCTTCTGATTTTTTATAAATATTTAATACAGTATTGTATATGTTTTCTGTTTGTGCAAAAGCAATTTCTCTAACATATCCATTGTATTCACTGTAAACATTAATCAATCCACCGGCATTAATTAAAAAATCAGGAGCATAAAAAATACCTTTTTCTTTGATCATGTCTCCGTGTATGTTATCGTCTTCTAATTGATTATTAGCAGCACCAGCAACTATTTGGCATTTCAATTGTGCAATGTTCTCTGTATTTAAAATGGCTCCTAAAGCACATGGGGCAAAAATATCAACATCTTGAGAGAAAATTTCTTGTGGTTTTACAATGGTAGCGCCATATTTTTCTGAAGCAGTTTTTAAACCAGATTCGAAAATATCAGTAGCTATGATTTTTGCACCATCTTTATGTAACAATTCAATTAAATGCAATCCAACTTTACCAGCACCTTGTACTGATATTTTTTTACCGTTTAAATTGTCATTTCCATAAGCTCGTTTGGCACTGGCTTTGATTCCCATGTAAACACCATAAGCTGTTACAGGACTTGGATCTCCGCCACCACCCATAATTTCAGGTAAACCTACTACATGCTCTGTTTCCATGGCTACATATTCCATGTCTTTGGTAGTAGTTCCTACATCTTCTGCAGTTATATATTTACCACCTAAATTTTCAACAAAACGACCAAATTTACGCATTAAATGCTCTGTTTTTTGGGTTGCAGGGTCACCTATGATAACCGCCTTTGCTCCACCTAAATTTAAACCGCTGATAGCTGCTTTGTAGGTCATTCCCCTACTCAGTCTCAAAGCATCATTGATTGCTTCGGCTTCAGTACCGTATTTCCACATACGAGTTCCTCCTAATCCAGGACCTAATACAGTATTGTGAATAGCAATGATGGCTTTTAACCCGGTGTGATTATCTTGACAAATTAAAACTTGTTCGTGATCAAATTTGGCAACTTTTGCAAACACATCAAATTGTGTTTCGTTTGAATTAGCATTAGCTTGAGTCATAAATATTTTTATTAAAAGTGGTGCAAAGGTAATTAAATTAATTCGTTTTTCTATTGATTTTAGACTTAATTCATTTGCGATCGAAAAGTTTAATTCAAGCTATTGAAAATCTATTGTTTAACAAGCAAAAGTTAAACATTGAATCTAAAATGCATGCAATCGCCATCTTTCACAACATACTCTTTCCCTTCAACTCCCATCTTGCCTAATTCTTTGATGGCAGCTTCTGACTTATATTGAATGTAATCATCGTATTTAATGACTTCAGCTCGGATAAAACCTTTTTCAAAATCTGTATGAATGACACCTGCAGCTTGAGGAGCTTTCATCCCTTTAGTAATGGTCCAAGCCCTCACTTCTTTTTCGCCAACAGTAAAATAAGTAATGTAATTAAGAATTCGATAAGCTGCTTTAATTAATTTAGCTACTCCACTTTCATTTAATCCTAAATCTTCTAAAAACACTTTTCTTTCTTCAGGGTCTTCTAACTCTGCAATATCAGATTCGGCAGCAGCACATATTACTAAAACCTCAGCATTTTCTGTTTTAGCAATTTCTCTTATTTTATCAACCCATTCGTTTCCATTTGGCAATCCTTTTTCATCCACATTGCAAACATATAAAACTGGTTTGGCTGTCAATAAATTTAAATCTGAAGTCAATTCCAATTGCTCTTCTGTTAATGTATCTAAAGTTCTAGCATTAAATCCTTGCTCTAAATGAGCTTTGTATTTTTCACATGCATCTAAAATTTTCGCTGCTTCTTTATCTCCAGCTTTGGCTTGTTTAGTTGATTTTAGAATGGATTTTTCTACAGTGTCTAAATCTTTCAACTGCAATTCTGTATCAATAATTTCTTTATCTCTTATGGGATCTACATGGCCATCCACATGGATGATGTTGTCGTTTTCAAAACACCTTAATACATGAATGATGGCATTTGTGCTTTTAATGTTTCCTAAAAATTGATTTCCCAACCCCTCGCCCTTACTTGCTCCTTTTACCAATCCTGCAATATCTACAATCTCTACTGTAGCAGGAACAACATTTTGGGGTTTGGCTACTTCAGTGAGCTTATGTAAACGTTCATCAGGTACAGTAATGACACCTATGTTTGGTTCAATGGTACAAAAAGGGAAATTAGCAGCTTGAGCTTTGGCGTTACTCAAACAATTGAATAAAGTTGATTTTCCTACATTGGGTAAACCCACTATTCCGCATTGTAAAGACATATTATGTAAAAATAAAAAATGATTAAATTGAGTGCAAAAATACCAATAATTAAATTAGTGTGAAATTTTATTTGGTTAACTCACCAATGTCTTTCATGATTTTGGTGGTTAAGTTTCTAGCAGTTGTCTCAGACTTGCTTTCAGCATATATTCTGATGATAGGTTCTGTATTTGATTTTCTAAGGTGAACCCATTCGTCATCAAAATCTATTTTAACACCATCAACTGTATTGATTTCAAATTTTTTATACTTTTCTTTAATTTTTTCTAAAATATCAGAAGTATTAATGCTTGGTGTAAGTTCAATTTTGTTTTTGGAGATGATGTAATTTGGGAAACTCATTCTCATGGCAGTAATGCTTTTGAAGTTTTTTGCTAAATGAGTTAAAAACAATGCAATTCCAACTAATGCATCTCTGCCATAATGTAATTCAGGATAAATGATTCCTCCATTTCCTTCACCACCAATGATGGCTTTGTGTTCTTTCATCATTTTTACTACATTTACTTCGCCTACAGCACTAGCAAAATATTGACCACCATTTTTCAATGTGATGTCTTTTAATGCTCTGGTTGAAGACAAATTGGAAACAGTATTTCCTTTTTTAGTGTTTTTTACTACATAATCTGCAACAGCTACCAAGGTGTATTCTTCGCCAAACATTTCACCGTCTTCACACACAAAAGCTAACCTATCTACATCAGGGTCAACGCAGATTCCAAGATGTGCTTTTTCGCTTTTCACTTTGCTAGAAAGTTGTGATAAGTGTTCAGGCAATGGCTCAGGATTATGAGCAAACAAACCTGTAGGTTCGCAATTGAGTTCTACTATACTTTCTACCCCTAATGCTTTCAATAACATTGGTACAGCGATACCACCTGTAGAATTTACAGCATCCACTACTATTTTAAATTTTTTCTCGGCAATGGCATTCACATCTACAAGCTTTAATTTTAAAATCTCGTCTATGTGTTTTTGAATGTAAGAGTTATCTTGAGAATATTGGCCTAATTGACCTACTTCAGCGTAGTTAAATTGATTGGATTCAGCTAGTTTTAAAACCTCATTTGCTTCATCTTCACTTATAAATTCGCCATTTTTGTTCAACAATTTAAGGGCATTCCATTGTTTAGGATTGTGACTAGCAGTGATGATGATACCTCCAGATGCTTTTTCCATTTTCACCGCCATTTCTACCGTTGGTGTAGTAGATAATCCAAGGTCTATTACATGTATCCCTAAAGAAAGTAATGAAGATGAAACTATATCAGAAATGATTTTACCAGATATCCTCGCATCTCTACCTAATATTACTTTGTTTCCACAATTGAGTGATAACACCCAAGAACCGTATGCTGATGCAAACTTTACTACATCAATAGGTGTTAAATTATCATTTGGAACACCGCCAATTGTTCCCCTGAATCCTGATATTGATTTTATAAGCGTCATAAATAGAAAGGGTGCAAATTTACTTAAAATTAAAGTAATAATTAAATAGATTACCCACAATTAAAATGTTGATACTTTATTGTTTATTTCAACATTTATTAACATATAAAGAGTTTCTTTGCAATTTATTACTCCATGAAAAGTTGGTATATTGGCTGCTTATCCATTTTAATTATCTTAAGTTCAGCGACTTGCAAAAACAAAAAGGCAAATAAAAATGCAAATAGACTGTCTATTGCATTTTACAATATAGACAATTTGTTTGATACTGTGGATGATAACGACCATTTAGATGATGACTTTACAAAAAATGGGATGTACAAATGGGATAAAACAAGATACAACAACAAACTTGAAAATTTAGAAAAGGTCATTTCACAATTAGTTGATGGGGATTTGCCCGATGTTTTAGGTGTTTGCGAATTGGAGAGTAAAACAGCTTTAAATGATTTAATTAACACCGGAAAATTAAAAAATCATTACAGTTATACACACTTCGATTCAAAAGATGAACGAGGAATTGATGTTGCCCTGATATACAATTCATCTAAAATTAAATTGTTGAATTCCAATCCCATCAGTGTCACTTTAACCAAAAATTCAAATGACTTTACCAGGGATATTCTTCATTGCCAATTGGAATTGATGAAGACAAAAGACATACTTAATGTCTTTGTTTGTCATTACCCATCGCGCAGAGAGGGAAAAGATGAAAGCGAACAAAACAGGATAGATGTTAGTACTACTCTCAAAAATTACATCAACAATAAACTAGAAAAAGAAAAAGATAACATCATCATCATGGGCGACTTTAATGATGAACCTTGGGATAAAAGCATCAAAGAATTAGGCTCAGTAAAAATTGACAGCAAAAAAGATGGTGATTTTTACAATGTCATGTACAAATTCATTGACCAAAAAAGAGGCACTTATAAATTCAGGGACAAACTAAATCTATTAGACCAATTGATTATTTCAAAACCATTGTACGACAAAAAAGGTTTGGACTATGAAGCCAACAGCGCTGAAATAATGGATTTAGAATGGATGAAACAAAAAGGAAAATACGAAGGTTTCCCTTTGAGAACATTTGGTGGAAACGAATGGCTAAATGGATATAGCGATCATTTTCCAGTATATTTATATTTATCATATTAAACCATGGCTGTAAAAAAAAACAAATACATCAATAGAGAAATTAGTTGGTTAAGTTTTAACGATAGAGTTCTGCAAGAAGCGAATGACAACGATGTCCCACTTATTGAAAGGCTTAAATTTTTAGGCATTTTCTCTTCGAATTTAGATGAGTTTTTCAGGGTAAGAGTGGCTACTTTAAAACGTTTGCTCTTATTAAAGAACTCAAGAGATAATAAATTAGACAGAAAAGATATCATAGAAACACTGAACAACATTCATGATAAAGTCATTATACAGCAAACTAAATTCAACTACATCTATGAAACTTTAATTAAAAAATTAAAAACAAAAAAAATATTTTTCTTAAATGAAAAACAAATAAACAATCAACAAATTATTGATGTAAAAAAATATTTTAAAGACGAAATACTTAACTCTATTTTTCCTATCATTTTAGATAACAACCGACCATTCCCTTTTTTAAGAGACAACACTGTGTATTTGGCTTGTAAACTTAGTAGTTCAAAAAACAAAAGCAAAAAATATGCTTTGATTCCATTGCCTACTAAAGTGAAAAAAAGATTCTTTATTTTACCTGGAAAAGATGTCAGCACCAATGTGATGTTTATAGACGATGTTATACGGGTCAATTTAGATGTTATTTTCTCCAGTTTTAACTTTGACACCTACGAAGCATTTACTATAAAATTAACAAGAGATGCAGAAATAGATATTGAGCAAGATGTGTCTCAAAACATATTAGATAAAATGAAGGATTTATTAAAATTGAGAAAAAAAGGTGAACCTGTTCGTTTTATTTACGATAAAGAAATGCCAAAAGATTTGCTTAAATTTTTCATTCAAAAATTAAAGGTAGAAAAAAGTGAATTAATTCCTGGTCAGAGGTATCATAATTTCAAGGATTTTATCAACTTTCCCGATTTGAAAAAAGCAGAATTTAAATACCTTAAATCTCCTCCCTTGTACATCAATCAACTTGAAAACTCAAGAAGCATGTTTGACTCCATTTCAAAAAAAGATGTATTACTCAGCCATCCATACCAACCATTTAGTTATGTTGTCAGGTTTCTAAGAGAAGCAGCTATTGATCCTAAAGTGTTTGCTATTAAAATAAGTTTGTACAGAGTAGCTGAAAATTCAAACGTTGTTAATGCTTTAATTAACGCAGTAAAAAACGGTAAAAAAGTATTTGTAATGATGGAATTAAAAGCCCGATTTGACGAAGAACACAACATCTATTGGAGCAATAAATTAAAAGAAGAAGGTGCTAATGTCCTATTTGGTATTCCTAAATTCAAGGTTCACTCTAAAATTTGTTTGGTTTATAGAAAAGAAGACACTGGATTGGTTAGGTATGCTCATTTAGGCACAGGAAATTACAATGGTGATACAGCAAAAATATACTGCGACCACTCATTGTTTACCTGCAACAAAAAAATAACTCAAGAGGTAGATATGGTGTTTAATTGCATTGAGAATTTTAGAACTACTAAACCTAATTTCAAAGAATTGTTAGTAGCACCATACAACTTAAAAAGCAAAATCATAGACATGATACAGCGAGAAATCAGCTTTGCTAAAAACAAAAAAAATGCATACATCAAAATGAAAATGAACAGCATTGTAGATTTTGAAGTCATTAATGCATTGTACGCAGCAAGCAATGCCGGGGTGAAAATAGAGTTGATTGTAAGGGGTATTTGTTGTTTGGTTCCAGGTGTCCCTAAGATGAGTGAAAACATTAAAGTTGTAAGCATTATTGATAGGTATTTGGAACATGCGCGATTGTACATTTTTGGCAATGGTGGTAAGGAAAAAATGTTCATGGGTTCAGCAGACATGATGACTAGAAATTTAGAAAACAGAATTGAAGTGTGCTTCCCTATTTACAACGAAACGGTGAAAAAAGATTTAA
>CAYVDH010000116.1:0-11254 GCA_964450355.1 uncultured Flavobacteriaceae bacterium | reverse complement strand
GATAAGATATTTATAATCTAATTTTAATAGTATAAATAGTTTTAAATATTCTAAGCTAGAATACTCTCAAAAATTGATTTACCGTCAGTGTTGAATAATGATTCGTTTGAACATCTTTCAGGATGAGGCATCATTCCAAACACATTTTTCCCTTTGTTGCAAATACCTGCAATGTTATGAAGTGAACCATTTGGATTTGATTCATCATTAATAATTCCATTTTCATCACAATATTTGAAAAGGATTTGATTGTTATTTATCAATTCATTCATTGTCATTTCATCTGCATAATATCTACCTTCGCCATGTGCAATTGGTATTTGATATGATTTAGAACTTGACAATTTATTGGTTATTTTTATTTCAGTATTTTGTGGAGATAAAAACACATTTTTACAAATAAATTTCCTGTTGTTGTTTCTTAATAATGCACCTGGTAACAAACCGCTTTCGCACAATATCTGAAATCCATTACAAATGCCCATCACATATCCACCCTTTTCAGCATGTTGAATTACACTTTGCATGATTGGGCTCAACTTTGCTATTGCGCCACTTCTTAAATAATCTCCATAACTAAATCCCCCAGGTAAAAAAACAAAGTCAACACCTTTTAAGTCGGTGTCTTTATGCCATAGCACTTCTACTTTATTATGGCTAATATTTTCTAATGTTTCTATTAAATCTCTGTCACAATTACTTCCTGGAAATATAACTACACCGAATTTCATTATTGCAAAATTAATGAATTAATAAGGAATAACAATTAACAATTTTTCCTTTATAATTTAATTAGAGTTTCTTTTTTTCTTCTTCAGTAAACTGACTCGACTTTTTTAAATAAGCAGACATGGTAGAATAAAATTCATGAGTTTTGTTCCAATTTTTAAGAATGAATTTTTTATCCTCTTGAATGTGGCTGGTGAAAGGAACTACTGAGGGAATGTTCTCTTCGACAGAAAATCTTAAAAAACGAATTTCCAAATCATTGTTTTGTGTATTCACTGCATCGTTGATGTTTTTAAGTCCACTTTTAACATGTTCTAATTTGGTGTAAGGATTCCAACTGTGCTTAGCAAGTATAGCTAGTGCGACTCCATTGTATGCCTGCATAAGTGGAGTGTTTATTCTAGTTTGTGTAAATGTTTTTAATTTATCTGCATAATCTTTATCTTCTGAAGCTTTTAAATAATATTCTCTTGCGGTTTTATTGTCACTTGTGTTGTTTATAAAACTTAAAAACATAACTAAAGTGGTGAATAAAAAGACTTTCATTTGAAAATATTATAAAATATTCAATTTGAATTTAAAAAAAGATTTTGCTAAAAGTGCAGCTTTTTGAGTGTCTGCTACTCTGATTCTGTTATTAAGTATATTATCAGCTTGGGTTCTTTCTATTTTATCTAATAATTTAAGATAATAAATATAAGCCGTGTACACTCCAAAACGACATGTTAAAGGAAGTTTTTTTATGCCAATGTAAGCTTGCTCAAAATCTTTTTTTATATCCTCAATAATTTCTTTTTTCAAATTGTCGTTGAATTTTGTTAAATCCAAATGAGGAAAATAAACTCTTCCTCTATCTTCAATATCGCTTTTTATATCTCTAATAAAGTTCACTTTTTGAAATGCCGCTCCAAGAGATTGAGCGTATGGCTTTAACTCATTGTACTTAGAATCATCTCCTTTACAAAATACTTTCAAGCACATTAAACCAACTACTTCTGCACTTCCATAAATGTATTGATTGTATTGGTCATCATTGTATGTTTGTTGATCTAAATCTTTTGCCATGCTAGCAAAGAATGGTTCGATTAACTCTTTTTCAATTCCATATAAATTACAAACTTTTTGGAACGATTGTAATATTGGATTTAAACTGATTTTAGAATGAACTGCTTCATAAGTATCTCTTCTGAATTTAGTGAGCAATTCTGCTTTGTCTGACCTATCAAAAGTGTCAACAATTTCATCAGCAAGTCTTACAAATCCATAGATACCGTAGATAGCCCATCTAATGTCTTTCTGTATCATTCTGATTCCTAATGAGAAAGAAGTGCTGTAGATATTTGTAGTAGCTTTACTGCACTGATTTGATGTTTTTTCGTATAATTCAAACATAAATATAACAAACTTAACAAATTAAATTTATAATTGTTTGTTTGAAATCATCTTTTTTATTTCCTGGGCTACTATTTTACCACTTATAATGGCGGGAGGCACTCCAGGACCTGGAACTGTTAATTGACCAGTGTATAATAAATTTGTTATTTTTTTCGATTTGATTTTTGGTTTTAAAAAAGCAGTTTGTTTCAGTGTATTAGCTAACCCATAAGCATTGCCTTTAAATGAATTGTAATCCTTTGTGAAATCATTCATGGCATAACTTCTTTTAACTACAATGTGATTATTGATGTCAACACCTGTTTTTGATTCCAATCTTTTACACATGATTTGAAAATATTGTTCTCTCAATCCATCATCATCTTTCAACCCTGGTGCAAGTGGTATTAAAAAAAATAAATTTTCATTATTGTCAGGAGCACAATTTTTATCGGTAATGCTGCTAGCACATAGATAAAACAATGGTTTACTAGGCCATTGGGGTTGATTGTAGATTTCATTTGCATGAGTTTCAAAATCTTCATCAAAAAACAAATTGTGATGTAATATGTTTTTAAGTTTCGTATTGATACCTACATAAAACAATAAGCTACTTGGAGACATGTCTCTTTTATCCCAATATTTTTGTGAATAAACACGGTCTTGGGGTTTCAATAAACTTTGTTCAATGTGATGATAATCAGCAGAACCAACAACAACATCTGCCTCATATTCCGACTTGTTAGTAATCACTTTTGAGATTTTGTTTGTTTCAGTGACCAATGAACAAACTTCTTCATTTAGTAATATTTTCACACCGTTTGTTTTGGCAATGGATGTAAACGCTTTTGATATTTGAACCATGCCTCCCATTGGAAACCAAGTTCCTAAAACTAAGTCAGCGTAATTCATCATGCTGTATAATGAAGGAGTGTTGTTGGGTGTTGACCCTAAAAACAACACCGGAAATTCCAAAATACTGATTAATAGAGGATCTTTAAATAAGTTTCTAATTTGCTTTCTAATGGATGTAAACAATTTAAGTTGGAAGGTTTTGATGATTAATTTCAATTCAAAAAACTCAGTAATAGAATCTGAAATTCTAGTAACATAATCTTGCATGGCAGTGTTGTACTTGAACTCAGCCTCTTTTAAAAATTGAATTAATTTTTCACCACTTCCTTTTTCTCTTGATTCAAATTTGTTTTTTAAATCGTTTAAATTAGCAGGTACATCAAAACTTTCGTTGTTCGTAAAAAAAACTCTGTAACCTGGATCTAATCTAACTAAATTGTAAAAATCAGATGATGTTTTTCCAAAATACTGATAAAAATTTTCGAAAACTTCAGGCATCCAATACCAACTTGGTCCCATATCAAATTTAAAACCACATGACTCCCATTCTCTTGCTCTTCCTCCAGTTTGATCATTTTTTTCAATCAAAGTCACATCATTACCATCTTTTGCCAGAATAGATGCAGCTGTTAAACCTGAGAAACCCGCACCAATAACTACGATTTTTTTCAATTGTTTTTTTTGTATTTATCTAAATATTTTTTACTAACAAATAAGAATCCAAATGCTTCTGCACCTTCTTTGGTTTGAACCTTATGATGTATTTTATGTGCATACCTCATAGCTTGAAAGTAAGCATTGTTTGATTTCTTAAGAATTGCTAGTCTTTGGTGAACAAAAACATCATGAATTAGAAAATAGGCAATACCATAAAGCAATATTCCTATCCCAATGAAAAACTTGTAGTCAAAATGGTGGATTGAACCTGTAATGATTAAAGTTGCAGAAATAATAGCAAAAACAATCCCGAATAAATCATTTTTTTCAAATCTTCCATGTCTTACTTCATGATGACTTTTGTGCCAGCGCCACATGAAACCATGCATGATGTATTTATGTGAAAACCAAGCTACACTTTCCATGAATGCAAAAGTGGCTATGACCAAAAACAAGTTAATGAACCAATACATATCAATTAAACAATCAAATTGTTAAAATGTTTTATTTCCCTCTACCTTGAATCATAATTAATACCGTATAAACCATGATTTTAAAATCCAATGCAAGACTAATATTTTCAATATACAAAATGTCATAATACAATCTTTCTATCATTTGTTCAATGTTTTCTGCATAACCATATTTAACCTGTCCCCAGCTAGTAATTCCTGGTTTTACTTTATGCAATCTATTGTAATACGGTGCTATTTTCACTATTTGATCAATAAAAAATTTTCGCTCAGGTCTTGGACCTACTACACTCATTTCACCTATTAATACATTATAAAATTGAGGAAATTCATCTAACCTGGTTTTCCTTAGAAGCTTTCCAATAGGTGTAATACGAGGGTCATTTTCCTTGGATAATTGTGGTCCAGAGGATTCAGCATTAGTGAACATGGTTCTGAATTTAATGATAAAAAATGGTTTGCCGTATAAACCAATTCTTTCTTGTTTATAAAAAACTGGGCCTTTACTGGTGATTTTAACTAAAATTCCTAGGATAATAAACAATGGGGAACAAACGAATATCACTAAAATAGAAAACAAAATATCAAGCAATCTTTTAGCATTTTTTTGCCAAATAGGCATGACTTCAAAATCAATATCTATTAATACTGCTCCTAATATGTTATTTAGTTTTACCATTCTTGTAAAAACAGAGTACATATCAGGAATAATTTTAATGTCTATTGGCTTATTTTCTACTATCGTAAATATGTTATTAAGTAAGTGGTGGTCTTCATTTTCTAACGCAATTACCAAATCTTCTATTTGGTATTGTTCAATGATTTTATCTAAATTTGAGTATGATCCTAAACTGGGAATATGGTCTTTTAAAACTTCTTCATTTTCATTATCAACAGAAACATAACCCTTGAAAATAAATCCATTACTAATTTTAGAATTGATTAAATCTTTATAGAGTTGTAAAGATTTGCTATTACTACCAATCAAAATTGTAGGAAAACCTATGATTCTTTTTTGAATTTTATAATTTGTAATTGAAGATAATATAAACCTACCTATGTATGTTAAAAAAAATTGCAGAAAAAAAAGCAAAAAAAACGTTTTGTAATAAGCTTTATAATTACCAACAGAATCATCTAACAACAAGGTGAAAAATAAGAATAAACAACCAAAAAAACTGGTCAGGAATGTTTGGTTTAATTCTCTTAGTCTTGAACGTTTAAAAATTTGATTATAAAACCCTGTGAAGTGGTATATGACAATCCAAAAAGTAGGAATAATGACTATACCAAGGATTAATTTTATATCTGCTAAAAATGGAGTTCGGTAATCTATATGAGCAGTGTCTATGTTGTTTTTTCTGTACCAAAAAAGGGTAAACCAAACTAAAGCAGCAGCAATGTAGTCTAGTAAAACATATTTTAATATTTGTTTAGTTTTGTTCAATATCAATTAACGTAAACGAGTTTAATGTTATCAAGGTAAACTTTAGGATTGGTGGTATTATCTCCTTGGTCTTTATATAGTCCAAAAAATAATTTTGTTTTGGTATTGATGTTATTACCACCTATTTCAGGTTTTAAATTTACATATACTTTTTTCCAATTGTCATTGGTGGGATAAACAATTAATACTGGATTTTGAGATATTGTAAAACCATCATCTGTATAAATTCCAACTTGTACATTGACATTTGATTTGATGTCTAATTCAACATACACATCGGTTTGCACAGGAAGATTAAAATAATTGATATTGCTTCTTTCAAAAACGACAAAAGTATCTTTAGGTGAAATATTGATGTAACCGCAATAAGATGAATTCGGGAAATTTTGATTTACTCCTGTGGTACTTACAGGTATTCTAATTAGCGAATCTGATGAGTTATTTGAACCAGATTTCATTAAAGAAATACCTGTTTCAAAATCTTCTTTCCATACAAAGGTTGTGTTACTACGGTATGTAAAAACTGGTTTTATTGTATCAACTTGTAATTCTTTTAAATTAAATGTTTGTGTATATTGTAAATATGGTTTGTAATACTTCCTATTGTTCGAATTCAAATTTTCTTTGATGTTTGGTGTAACAATGATTTGTACATTGCCTTTTGCTAATATAGGAATAGTCACTGGCACTTCAAATGTACCAATTTCAGTACCATTAGCAAATATTTTAACATCAGTAATGTCGTGGGTATTAGCACCTTCAACCAAATAATTGGTTGTTAAGTTGCATTTAGTAATGTGGAGGTAAGAGGGAATTGATTCTTTTTCGTTGTCACAACTTATTAAAATCAGGCAACAAATCGTAAATGTGAATTTAAACAATGGGTTCATGTTCTGTATATTGTATGTATTGTACCACTTTTGCCACATCTTCTAGTTCATCAATACCTACTAGAGGAGATATTTGAAAATGAATACATTCTACAAAATTGAACAAATCTTTTTGCATTGCATCAAAATACATCACTTTTTTTTCAATAATTTGAATTTTTTTATTGGAATTTGGTGATTTTGAATCCATTTGGGCTTCTATTAACAAATTTTCTTTGTTTGATTCCAATTTAGTTTCAAACAATTGATGACTTAATAAATCAAGAGTTAAAATTTTACCAATTTGAAAAAAAGTCAATTCGTTTTTCATCTCTTGGCATAACGAATTAATTGTAATATCAGCCACACAGCCATTATCAAATTGAATGCTTAATTTTAATTTTTCTGGAATATGACTAAAAACGTAATGTTTATTAGCTTTAATCTTAGCCATTGGAGATGAATTAGATCGAATTAACATGTCAACAGATTCATTGATGATGGTTCGTCTTTTTAATTCTGTGGTATTGAAGGGGATTTCTAAATTTAAATTGATATGAGATACTTTGTTCAAATATTGCCTTGCAGAAGTGTATAATGCAGATGTACCTTGTGTATTGGCAATAAAAAATACTGAATTAGATTCTTTTAATATTTTTTTTAGGCTTTTAATTTGATTCAATGTAAAATCAGGGAATTTGTCCAATAAAATATGAACACCGTATTTAGCCGACTCAATTATTGTATCGTATAAAAACAATTGATTGTTGCCAACAATGTATAAAGCATCACATTTCCGAAGCAAAGAAGTCAAAGGAAATACTCCGTAAAAATCTTTAAAATTAAGTTCGTTAGTAGAGTCAAAAGTCCCAACAATTTCTAAAGAATCATTCTTTTTTAATGAATCTATTGCTGAAGGCATTAAACCCTTATCTCCTACTATTCCAATTTTAACTATTGACAATTGTTGTTAACTATTTGTTGTTGCAAATATGCAATACCTATTTCTTTGCACATCAATTTTGTTATTAACGGTGTACTAAACAACAGACAATAAATCATTCAAAAGCATGCAAGACACATACAAACACAAGGGTTTAAGGAAAGCATTGGTAGAAACATTAATTAAAAAAGGCATTAAAGATAATCAAGTAATTCGAGCTATAGAGACTTTGCCTAGACATTTTTTTATTCCACTGGAGTTTGAAAACCATGCATATGAAGACAAAGCTTTTCCAATTGGTGATGATCAAACAATATCACAACCATACACTGTTGCCTACCAAACTCAATTGTTAGAAATAAAAGAAGGAGATAAAGTA
This sequence comes from uncultured Flavobacteriaceae bacterium, assembly GCA_964450355.1. Lineage (GTDB taxonomy): Bacteria > Bacteroidota > Bacteroidia > NS11-12g > UBA955 > CAYVDH01. Next base: position 3,528 of record CAYVDH010000116.1, on the reverse strand, counting down.
TTAGAAATAGGAACAGGGAGTGGCTATCAAGCAAGCATATTATATTTGTGCAAAGCCAAAGTATTTAGTGTTGAACGAATTGACAAATTAAGTAAAAAAGCTCAGGTATTGCTTCAAAAACTAGACATAAAAGTCCAATTTTTAATAGCAGATGGTACAAAAGGTTGGGTTGAAAATTCTCCTTATGATAAAATCATTGTAACAGCTGGAGCTCCAAATGTTTCAAAAGATTTAACTAATCAATTAAAAAATGGAGGCATGATAGTGATACCTGTTGGTAGCTCAATGGGTAAACAAAAAATGGTAAGAATGACTAAACTCAATGAAAATGAATTTAAGACAGAAGTATATGAAGACTTTAGTTTTGTTCCACTATTGGGTGAGAAAGGTTGGTAAAATTCTTTAATATAAAGGCAATTCTATTCCAAATCTTTTCCCTTCATCACTTTGAAAAACTGCGAGAATATTATCTCTCCTTAATCCAAATTCGGCATCAAATCCATAGTGTATTTTTCCTTTAATTGTTGAATTTGAAAATTCTGTAATTCCTTTACTAAAATAAAAATGATTTATATCATTCATGTTGATGTAATCGTTTGAAATTTTTAATTCGTCAGATATTTTTAATTCGTAATTTTCATTTGTTTGATTAGAATTTATGAATCCATTAATTGTGTTTTCTTTATTTATGATACTGATATTTAATGTGCCTTTTAACCTCCTAGTTGTATTTTCTTGTGTTGCAAATAAACTATCTAAAGTGACCTCAACCAATCTTATGTTAGTCGAAATACTTTTAAAAACATAGGTTAATTTACCTTGATATTTATTTCCGTTACATTCAAATTGATTAAATTTCAATTCAATTGTTTTAAATAAACTTAAGTATTTATTATCGTATTCAAGCATTAATTCACCCTTAGAATTATTTGGTGTTATGATTCTACAATTATTTAATGGGCTCAATTTAATTGTATGAATAAAATGGTTATTTAAACTGTCTTTTTTTACATTAAAACACGAAGTATAATTGTTGTATTTATCATTTAAAATAAAGTCTGTAAATGCAAATGCATTGTATATTGATTGCAAATCGGTAACTGATTGATTAATGGAATTGCTATTAACTTCTGTTAATTCATCATCATTGTTTGATTCACATGAAGTGCAAAACAATAAAAAAATCAAAAACCATATGTAATTACTTCCTTTTAATGTCATTGTGATAAAAAATATTAGCAATGACTCCCATTTTAGTTGTCATGTTATAATCATTAAAATGCTCTGATTTAACTTTCACTCCTGGCATAACCCCCATTTCCATAAACAATCCAAGCGTTCGATAAGTGATGACATCAAATCTTACTTTTAGTCCAAAATTCTTTTTTCTTAATTCAGAATTTAAATTTAATTTTTTGGGGATATAATAGTTCCAAGGACTATACATGATGGTGGTATCAAATGTGTTATTTAAGGCAAACATCAAATCAAACGAGAAATTTATTTGATTGTATTTTACTTTTTCTTTTTCTACAAATTTTTCTCTTAAAGAGAACCTAACAACATTTTGAGTCATAGCATCAGATATCGAAAAGAAATTATACCCTATGGAAATGAATTTTACTTGGTTATATATTAATGCTCTGGGCATTTCGTATTTATTTCCATTCACATCAGTAGGATACTCAACATTGCCTATCTCTACTTTTTTTAAAGTGTTCATATCAAAATAACCCATTGTGAAAGCATGACTGATATATTTATCTAAGCTTAAACCCTTAACAATACCAATTTTGCCACCATAAGAATAAACATCCTTTAAAATTTGAAATTCGTTCAATGTTTTATATGTATATTTAAATTCTCCTTGAAACATCATAGGACCAATTTTACTTAACATTTGAAATCCAAATGGTGATTGTGGTGAAAAAAAATCAATTTCTTTACTTAAGCTACTTGTAATATAAAATGAAGATTTTTGTCCAAAGGAAATCATTCGAAAAGTCAGCGATAGCAATATAATAATAATGGTTTTACTTTTCATTTTTTAGAGCTTGTTTATAACTTTTAATGGCCAGTCTTTTTTTAATGATTTTACTTAATGGCAACATGTATGTTACTGATAAAGTATTTACATTAGCAAGGTTAGCAAATCTATACCTTTGCCTTTCGATTGTAAAACTTAATGCCCCAGCTTCAAGACTTATATAAAAACTTAAAAAATCAGTATTTTTAGCAAATTTTGCATGATTTCTTGAAGTAGGTAATAACTCCAAATTTTTTTCAAAATTTTGATTAGCGATTTCTAATCCATTCGATTTATCATAATATGGTTTTGAAAAAATGGAATAACCATATCCAAAACCTCCAATTAATCTTGTAAACTTTACTTCTTCATAATCTTGAACTGCAGCATCTGGATCAAAAGCGGCAATATATGTTTCGTATAAATCTATCCCTAATCTTCCATAGATTCTTTTGATTAAATAATGTCCTGTATTACTATAGTCTTGTTTATTTACTCTGCTATTTCCCCTAGGATTGGGATTTTGAATGGAATGAGGCACCAAAGCTGAAGATGCAAATCCTTGTTTTCCTATATCAAAAATAATATCAGAAGCCAATGGTCCACTTCTCACATGATAACCTAGTCCAAAAAGTTTTGTCTGACCTGCATAAGGAGCATTTTTATATGTATAATGAACTCCTAATGCGAACATAGGCTCCATAGTGTTTGCATATCTGTCAAAACTATAATGAACATCTGTTGTTGACGATGATTTTGTAACTGTAGTAACATAAACATCGTCTGATTTAGTTTCTGGTCTTCCAGACAATGTTGTAGTAGTTGAATTATAGGAAGTAGAAGTTTGTTTTATTGAATAAGAAGCATGACCAACAAATACTTTTTTAGGATCTAATAAATTCCATAATCCATCCAATTTAATTCCTATTTCGGGAGTAAATGACATTTTTTTAAACCCATTTAAATTATTTGAAAGATGATACAAAGTATTTAATCTAAAATCTACTCCCATAAAAGGCAATTGCAAAGAAACACATGGAGAAAATTTAAATAAATATGAACTATATTGACCTGCATTTCTTAAAAGAATACCTGTAGAAACAGCAGGAACAACTAATGCTCCATGTATATCAAACAGTCTTCTTCCTTTCATTAATTTTCTTAAGGGCAAATAAACACTAAATCCAAAATCATTGACTTTTAAGGTGTCTTTTATTGCATTGTTTTCAAGACGTTTAAATTTGCCAAATCCATAACTAAACTCAGCCCATTGACTTTGCCAAGTAATCGTTTGCCAATTACCTAATCTATTTAATTTGTCAATGAATAAAGGAGTACTTATTGAGTAAGTCAAAGATGAAACCATGTCGGATTTAGAATTATACAAAGTTTTAATTCCACTTAATGAATCTTCATTTATTAATGAAGAGTATGCCATCAATTTTATTTGAAAAACAATTAAAAATGATAGTATATATAGTTTTTTTGATTTTCTATACATA
>CAYVDH010000115.1:0-11376 GCA_964450355.1 uncultured Flavobacteriaceae bacterium | reverse complement strand
AAAAATATTTAATATGGTTTATAGGATTATTGGTAAAACTTACCCCTATCCTATTAAAGAATATTTTAAGAACACTCCACCTATTTACTATTATTTTGTTAGAAATGAATATTTCAAAGGTTATAAAACCCAATTTATTCAAACATTAAATAACTGCATAGAAAATTCTAAAACATTGGCTTTACTAGAAACATTTTCATATGAAATAGTAAAATCAAAGTTCTTGAATCAAAAAATTGCAATAGAAAAATTTTGTTCTAAAAAGGAATATTTAGATTTTGGTATTAAGGATTTATTAGATGCCCAATATGTTATTAAAAAAGCAAAAGAATCCAAGAACCCTGATTTAATGTTTCTAACAATGTCCAAAAAAGATTTTGATATTTTTTTTAAGGATAAAAATATTGAAATTGCCTTGTATGATAAAAAAAGAGATGAATATTCTAATTTGTTTAAATATGAAATAATAAGTGATTTTTATGAAATAATACAATCCTATTTGCAAGAAGTTAATAATATTGAAATACAAGAAAAAGTATTAAATAAGATTAATGCCAATGCAATAGAGCCAAATCCAAAAAAAAGAAAAAAATCAACTTCAATTAATAAATTTAAATATTATGAAATATTTGATGAAACTCACTTTGAGATATTTGAAAAATGTTATGGCGAATTTGAAAACAAAACATTTCAATTTTCTAACTTTTCGGCAGTATTTGATATATTAAAAAAAAAGAAAGTAATTCATAATATAGTTGGTCATAAAGTTTTTAGAGAGTTTTTAAAAGTATATTCAAATGGTAAGATAGATTTAAAACCATTCAAATCACCAAATGAAAATTCAAAAAGTCCAAGATACTTTATTGTTAATGAGTTTATTTCTGGCATTTATAAAACACAATAAAAATACTAAAATAAGACTGAAATAAGACTTTTCAAATACTTTATTCTTTAGATTTTTGAACCATTAAACCAATTATATACAATGGAACAAAAACAAATCCAATTTCTTGCAACTACACCCAATGAATTAATTTCTGATTTATTAGTAGCAATCAAACCTTATCTGAAAGAGATTTCAGATAAAAACCTAGCCAAATCTGATGAAGACGCCCTTCTTACAAGAGAAGAAACAGCCAAACTCCTTTCTATTAATCTTTCTACCCTCTGGAAATTTACAAAAGCTGGGATTTTAAAGGCGTATTCTTTGCCTGAAACATCAAGAGTTTATTACAAAAAACTAGAGGTATTGAATGCTTTTAAACCTTTGTTATGATATTTTCTTTAGGTTAATTTTAAATAAAATATTCATGAGGGAAAAAATCACTCCAAAAACAAAAATTTCAATGGAAGAAATTGAAAATGAAAAATTATTAATAAAGATTGATACAAAAAGTGAAAAAATTGATGAAAATACACCTCAAATTATTAAAATCGAAAAATTCATTACGACAAATTATGAAATACGAATTGACATAGTAATGAATGTTTTAGAATCAAGAAAAAAAAACTCAAATGATAACTTTGAAAAAGACGAACAATTTGAAAATAATTTAATTGTTGATTTATTAAGAGCAGGTTATAAAAGCGTTAATCAAACTGTAAGGTCGTTATTAGCTTCTAATTTTGTTCCTAAATACCATCCAATAAAAGAGTATTTTAAAACCTTAAAAAAATGGGACGGTATAGACAGGATAGTTGAATTATGTAATTGTTTAGATTGTGACTTAAATGAACGTCAAGCATTAAATACAAATTTCAAAAAACACTTAATAAGGTGTGTTGCTTCAGTTTTTGTGCCAAAGTATTTTAATAAACATTGTTTTGTTTTAATTGGAACAAAACAAAGTATGGGTAAAACATCTTTTATAAGATATTTAATGCCGAAAGTGCTTGAACGATACATTACAGATGCAGTTGGAGACTGGAAAGATAAAGATGCAAATATTGCGCTTGGGTCAAATTTTATTATAAATTTAGATGAACTAGCAAATTTGGACAAAAATGAAACCAACAGTTTAAAGGCAACTTTGAGTAGAAACAGTATTAAAGTAAGAAGACCTTACGATAGAATTGAAAGCGAAATACCTAGGTTAGCTAATTTTTTTGGAAGCACAAATGATTTACAGTTTTTAACTGACTTAACTGGAAATGTTAGATGGGTTTGTTTCAGAATTTATGGAATTAATTTTAAATATAATAAAATAGACATAAACCAATTGTGGGCACAAGCATTTCATGAATTTAAAAATGAATTTCAATATGAATTAACAAAAGATGAATTAAAAGAAAATGATATTAGAAATGAGTTGTTTATGATTGCTAATGAAGAAGTTGAAACAATTCAAAAGTTTTTTATTCCTGGCAAAAAAGATGTTGAGAATATAGAATTAGGCGGATTGCCCAAATTTGCTCAATCTAGCGAATTACGAAAAATAATAAATAATAAGAGTTATAATTTCAGAAGTGAAAAAAAGTTTGGTCAAGCTCTTGTTAAATTAGGATTTAGTAAATCTTCCGAGAGAATGAAAACTAGTAAAAATCCTGTTTATGGCTATTGGTATCATGAAATATATCAAGAATAATAATTCAAAGTAAAATAGTATTTAAACACTACTACATTACTACAAACCTACTTATTACAATACTTAAACCCTTTAAATGCTTTGATTCTGTTGTAGTAACTAAAATTTTCTTTACTTACTCTTGTTACTACAATGCTCTATAATCGTTGGTAGAAACTAAAAAATGTAGTAAGTAAAAATTTGTAGTAAGTAGTAAATAAAGTAACAAGAATTTCAAAAACTAAATGAATTTCACACTCGACAATCGACCGAATAAAAAAAAATATAAGTGCCCTAGTTGTAATCAACAAAGAAGGTTTACAAGGTATATTCATGTTGATTCGTTTGATGAACTAAATGAAGATGTTGGAATTTGTGACCGCATTAACAAATGTGGTTTTCATTTTACTCCTAAGCAATATTTTGAATGCAACACACAATTCAATATTAATTCTTATAAAACAGCATATAAACCCAGAATTAACGAAATTAAACCTGCTAGCTACATTCATGTCAAATATTTAAATTTATCTATAAATTGCAACTATAAAAAAAACCATTTCGTTAATCATTTAATTAAGTTGTTTGGAATGGGATTGGCAAACACTCTTTGTAAGATATATCAAGTTGGTAATTCTAACAGCCGACCTGGCGCAAATGTGTTTTGGCAGATAGACATTAACCAAAATATCAGATTTGGAAAAATAATGCTTTATGAAAAAGAGCAATTTAGTAGAACAAACTTTATTCAATCAGTAAGCAACCAATTGATAAAAAAGCAATTGATTGATGAATTTAATCTGAAACAATGTTTTTTTGGAGAACATTTACTAAATCACTATTTAGACATGCCAATTGCTATTGTTGAAAGCGAAAAAACAGCAATTGTTTGTTATGCCTATATGCCTGACAAAGTATGGTTGGCTTGTGGTAGTGCAAATGGATTACATATTGATAAATTTGAAGCATTAAAAGGTAGAGAAATAATTCTTTATCCTGATTTAAAACAATATAAATATTGGTGCAAAAAAGCTGAAGAGATAAAACAAAAAATGGGTTTAAATATTGTTGTTTCTAAAATACTTGAATCCAAAGCGTGTGAAGACGATTTAAACGAAGGCTTTGATATTGCTGATTATATCCTAAAAACCAATGAGAATGGAAGAGCTATAAATGAAGATGGCAGTTTGATTGAATATCCCATTTTAGAGTACATTCATTTTGAGGATAATAATACATTGCAAAATGTTACAATAGATTAAAAGACAATGCACTAATATAAAATTTTCATTTTTTATGGTTAAGTTTTATTACTTTTGTCCATATTTCAATTAAATATAAATTGTTTTGAACGCTAACTATTTCAAAAATACAAGTAAATTAACATTGAAGAATCAAATGCTTGTTGCTAAACTTTCATTAAATAGATTTGAATTTAAGTTAATTTATTTTATTCTAAGAAAACACCTAAACTAAATCATGGCCTTTAACGAAAATACAAGAGTAAAAATCCCTGCTATCATGCATCTGTGCAGACTAGGGTACAAATATGTTTCGCTATCAAAGGCTAAATGGAATATTGACTCCAATATTTTCACAGACATTTTTGAGGAAAGTATTCAACGCATCAATCCTGAAATGGAACAAGGCAACATCAAAAGATTGCTTGAAGATGTTTCTTTGGTTTTAGACAATGAAGATTTAGGTGAAGCATTTTACAACATGCTTATTGCTACTTCGGGCACAAGATTAATTGACTTCAAAGATTTCAATAACAATTCTTTTCATGTTGTAACTGAACTCACTTACAAAAACGGTGAAGATGAATTCAGACCTGACATTACATTACTCATAAATGGAATGCCTTTGGCTTTTGTGGAAGTAAAAAAGCCAAACAATCAAGAAGGAGTCTTACAAGAAAGAGACCGCATCAATGTTCGCATCAAGAATAAGAAGTTCCGCAAGTTTATCAATATCTCTCAAGTCCTTGTGTTTTCCAATAACATGGAATACGACATTGAATCTATTGAACCGATTCAAGGTGCATTTTATGCTTCTACTTCTTATGCTTCTGCAAACTTTAACTGTTTTAGAGAAGAAGAGAAATTTGATTTATCAAGTTTATTGCAAGCAGAAGATGATGATTTAGAAAACTTGGTTTTGAAAGACAATAATCTTTCTGCCATCAAACATTCGCCTGAATTTATTACCAACAAAGAACCAAACTCACCAACAAATCGCATTCTTACTTCCCTATTTAGCAAAGACAGATTTGCAATGATTTTGAAATACAGCATTGCGTATGTGAACGAAGAAAAAGGTTTGGAAAAACACATCATGCGTTATCCGCAATTGTTTGCAACCAAAGCCATTGAACGCAAACTAAATGATGGAATTAAGAAAGGAATTATTTGGCATACACAAGGCAGCGGAAAAACAGCTCTTTCATATTACAATGTAAAATACCTTACAGACTATTATCAGCAAAAAGGAATTGTTCCGAAATTCTATTTTATAGTTGACCGCATTGATTTGATGAATCAAGCGAAACGAGAATTTACAAGTCGTGGTTTAATTGTGCATACGGTAAATTCCAAAGACGATTTGCTTCGCAATTTCAGAACCCGACAAGCCATTCACAACCTTTCAGGCAAAAGAGAAATAACAGTTGTAAACATTCAGAAATTCAAAGACGATACCGATGTGCTGAAAGCGAATGATTACGATATTAACACACAACGAATTTATTTCTTGGATGAAGTGCATAGGAGCTATGACCCTGATGGAAGTTTTTTAGCTAATTTGGTTAGTTCAGACAGAAACGCCATTTTGATTGGATTAACGGGAACTCCATTGATTGGCAATGACCGAACGTCACGAGCCACTTTTGGTGATTATATTCACAAGTATTACTACAACGCCTCTATTGCTGATGGCTACACCTTAAAGCTCATTCGTGAGGACATAGAAACAACATACAAGTTTCAATTGAAAGAAGCATTAAAGGAAGTTGAAATACTAAAAGGTGATGCCGACAAACGAGTTATTTATGCTCATGCAAAATTTGCAGAGCCAATGCTTGATTACATTGTTCAGGATTTTATCAAAAGTAGAATTCGTTTTGGCGACCACTCTGTTGGTGCTATGGTAGTTTGCGACAGTGCCGAGCAAGCCCGTAAATTATTTGAAATATTTATCTGCAAATACAATCCAACGCAAAAAACGGTAGAAACAGTTGAGCCTTATATGATGGCTGTCGAACCTGCTGTTGAATATGGAATGTATAAAGTTGACCAAAGCAAAAACTTAGTTGCTTCATTAATTCTGCATGACATTGGTTCAAAAGACGACCGTAAAGACGAAGTTGATGATTTTAAAGATGGAAAGATTGACATTCTGTTTGTTTACAATATGTTGCTGACTGGTTTTGATGCCAAACGATTAAAGAAACTATACATTGGCAGGGTTATTAAAAATCATAACCTGCTACAAACACTCACAAGAGTAAACCGACCATATAAGAAATTCCGTTACGGCTATGTGGTAGATTTTGCCGACATTACCAAAGAGTTTGATGTTACCAACAAAGCCTACTTTGACGAATTGCAAGCCGAACTGGGTGATGAAATGCAAAACTATTCCAACCTCTTTAAATCAAAGGAAGAGATTGAAGAAGAAATAAAAATCATTAAGGAAAAGTTGTTTCATTATGATTTGAAAAATGCTGAAGTATTTTCCCAACAAATCAGCCAGATTGAAGACCGCAAGCAAGTATTAGAAATTAAGAAGGCTTTAGAAATTGCCAAGAACATTTACAACCTTATTCGCTTAGAAGGTCATTTTGATTTGTTGGAGAAAGTCGATTTCAAAAAACTGAATCAACTTTATAATGAGGCTTCACGCCATTTGGATTTACTGAATCTGAAAGCCAACATTGAAAACAATATGGACACAACCAATTTGCTGAATGTAGCTTTGGAAAATGTATTGTTTATGTTCCGTAAAATTTCGGAAGAAGAAATGGTAATTGCAGACCAATTAAAAGACATGCTTCGCAAAACCCGTGAAGCTTTGGGCGGTAACTTCGACCAAAACGACCCGCAGTTCGTGAATTTATATGACGAATTGAAACGCTTGTTTGACAAAAAGAATTTGGACGAGATAACACAAGAAGATATGCGAAACAACATTGGTTCGCTACAACAGATATATGACCAAGTAACCGAACTCAACCGCAAAAACAATTTGCTAAAAGCAAAATATGAGAACGATGCTAAGTATGCCCGAATGCACAAACGTATTTTAGAGAAAGGCAATATCTCCAAGCGAGAAAGTGAAATTTGCGAAACGCTGATGGACATTAAAAAACAAGTAGATGAAAAAGTATTGATAAATACGCAAATGCTAATCAATGAAAGCTATTTTGACAAGCTAATGATTCAAATGGTAATTGGCTGTTTTGGTAAAAACAAAATTGAACTCGACCCCGAATCAGCCAAATATATCAACACCTGTTTAGTAAAAGAATATATGAACGAATATCAAGGAAATAGAGCATGGTAACACAAGATTTTACGGCACAAACAAAAGAGCTGATTGATAACCTGAAAGGTGTTTGTACCTCTTATGGATTAGGAAACGATGGCAATGAATTTAAAATCATTACTCAGGTGTTTCTGTATAAATTCATGAACGATAAATTCGGATATGAAGTAAAACAATTAGACCCCAAACTGGCAACCGCTGAAAGTTGGGAAAAAGAAATTGCACAATACAGCGATAAGCAATACGAAATGTTGTTGCTACGCATGAACCCCGACAGTGCCAAACTGAAAAGAGAACATTTCCTTTCTAACCTTTACAACAAACAAGACAAAGAAGAATTTGCGAAGTTCTTTGATGATACCCTAAGAGACATTGCCATTTTCAACAACGATATTTTCTCAGTTAAAACAGGCACAGGTGCTAAGATTGTTTTGTTTGATGAAATAAGCAATTACATTACTGACAGCAGCCAACGAGACAATTTTTGCAAGGCCATCATTAACCAATTGGTGAATTTTAGTTTCGAGAAAATCTTTAATCAGAAATTCGATTTCTTCTCTACTATTTTTGAATACCTTATAAAAGATTACAACAAAGACGGTGGTGGAAAATATGCCGAGTATTACACGCCTCATGCGGTTTCTAAAATAATGGCTTCCATATTGGTAGATAAGCCTGTGAGCAATGTAACCTGTTACGATCCATCGGCAGGTTCGGGTACTTTGTTAATGAATTTGGCACATGCCATTGGCGAAGACCGTTGTACCATTTACTCGCAGGATATTTCTCAAAAATCGAGCAGTATGTTGCGATTAAATTTGATATTAAACAACCTTGTACATTCCATTCAAAACATCATACAGGGCAATACTATCAAGACACCTTTTCATAAGTTAGGTGAAAAGCTGATGAACTTTGATTTCATTGTTTCTAATCCTCCGTTTAAGTTGGACTTTAGTGATTATGTTGCCGATTTGGACACGAAGCAAAACAACGAACGTTTTTTTGCGGGTTTTCCGAATATCCCGAAAAAGGATAAAGACAAGATGGCGATTTACCCATTGTTTATTCAGCACATCATTTTTTCGCTATCCAATAAAGGCAAAGCGGCTATTGTAGTGCCTACGGGTTTTATTACGGCGCAAAGCGGTATTGAAAAGAAGATACGGGAAAGATTAGTTGAACAAAAAATGCTACGTGGTGTAGTGACCATGCCAAGCAATATTTTTGCCACCACAGGCACCAACGTAAGTATTTTGTTTTTGGACAAAGCCAATACAAAAGGTGATATTGTTTTGATGGATGCTTCTAAACTCGGGACCACCGTAAAAGAAGGCAAGAACCAAAAAACCTTGCTTTCAGATACCGAAGAACAATTAATTATCGAAACATTTAATAAGCACGAAGCCAAAGAGGATTTTTCAGTTGTAGTTTCTTACGAACAGATAAAAGAAAAAAACTACAGCTTTAGTGCGGGACAATATTTTGAGGTAAAGATTGAATATTCTGATATTACTCCGAAGGAATTTGAGTCGAAAATGAACGGATTTAAAACCAACTTAGACAATCTTTTTTTCGACTCAAAAACATTGGAAAAAGAAATTCAGAAACAATTAAATGGATTGAAGTATGAATAATTTTAAATTAACTAAACTTTCGGAATTAGTAACTAGAGTAAAAGTTGGTTTTGTTGGATCAATAAACGAATACTATTGTGAAAGGGAAAACGGTGTGCCCTTAATTAGAACAACTGATATCGATGAGTTAGGTATAAATTATTCAAGCTTAAAGTATGTTACTAAAGAGTTTCACATTAAGAATAAAAAATCTCAAATAAAAAAAGGTGACTTAATTATCGCTAGACATGGTGAAAATGGAAAGGCAAATGTTTTTAAAGAAGAATTCGATGCCCAAGTACTAAATGCAGTAATAATTGAACCTGACCAGAATAAATTAGAGTCAAACCTTTTGAAATATTATTTTGATAGCCCTTTTGTGAAGAAGCAAATTTTAGGGGTTGTTAAAGGCTCTGTGCAGGGTGTTATTAATACAGCACACGTAGCTGACGTATTAATTCCTATTAGTGATGCCATTAACTACAAAGGATTATCTAAAATTATCAATGCCTTAGATTCCAAAATTGAACTCAACAACCGCATCAATACCGAGTTAGAAGCGATGGCAAAAACGATATACGATTATTGGTTTGTACAGTTTGATTTTCCTGATAAAAACGGCAAGCCCTACAAAAACAGTGGCGGTAAAATGGGTTGGAATGAGGAGTTGAAGAGGGAGATTCCGCAGGGGTGGGAAGTGAAATTTTTACGAACTGAAATTGAAATTCAAAGAGGTATTTCATATACAAGTAAAGAAATCAACGGAGACGGAATACCAATGATAAATTTGAATTCATTTAATCTAGATGGCACCTATAAATCAGAAGGAGTTAAAACATATTCAGGCAAATTCACGGAAAAGAATATTGTAAAATCTGGAGACCTTTTAATTGCTGCTACTGATGTAACAAGAAACGCAGATATTATTGGTAGAGCAATTTTAGTTCCCGACTACTATAAAGAACATTTAGTTTTTTCAATGGATATTGCGAAAATACTTTCGGAGAGCATACCTTATTCTTTCTTAATGATGTTATTCAATTCTGCTCATTATCACAATTACATAAAATGGTTTGCAACAGGTACAATAGTATTACACCTTAATCTTGATGGAGTTAACAGGTACCAAACAGAGTTGCCTCCAACAAATTTAATGAAGCAGTTCGATGATTTTTACTTGCCAATTGCTAATAGAATTTATATGACCGCAAAAGAAAACCAAAAACTGACAGAACTTCGAGATTGGTTGCTACCGATGTTGATGAATGGGCAGGTGAAGGTGGGTGATGAAACAGAAATGGAATTATCAATGGCTGCTGAGCCAAAAACTGAATATAAGAAGAACGTGAAATAATATTTAAAAACTAACAAACAAAACATAAATAATTAAAATGAATTTTATCCATTATACAAAGTCATTTGAAAAATCTGTTGACGAATCGAAAAAGCAGCACATTTATAAAAAGATAAGTGAGCTCCGCTTCATCGATAAACCAGAATTATTAAATTCTATTGATTCATACACAAAAGGGATTTTAGTATTGAAGTTCCATGGTGCGCTTACTTGTCGGATAATTATTCAGTCAGAAAGGGTTGAAATAAATGGCGATCGTGTACATGTTCTGTTTGTTAGAGAATATATTTCAAAAAAAAGTTTTGATTACTTTTGGGGTAGTGTTACACATCCTTTATTAAGGTCAGGTGATTGGCAATCTCAAAACCCCTTACTCAAAGAAGAAATGACCGCTTTTACAAACGATTACATTGCTGCATTCAAACTGACTGATAAAAAGAAATTGCCTCTACCAGCTGACCTTACGAAGTGGCTATCAGATTTCAAAATCTCTTTAAATTTTGATATTTATGAAAGAGAGGCTTGGGTACTTTATTCGAACAATAGATCAGTAGGTGGCCTGCAAGAAAAGCATGTCATTTTTTTCCGTGATACTTTAAGAGCAATTCTAGAACCAAATAAATATTCAAAAGTAATTTTAAATTTACTAGATGAGAAGGATCAAATTTACAGTGCTGTATATGCGCCATTCAACGTTGGTATAATTTATAGCGAGTTTAATGATGCCGAAGGCAAAAAGATTGTATTATATGATGGAGCGCATTTAAAGGAACAAAAGGAAAGATGGGATAAAGCTATAAGCAATTTGAGCAAAGAAGGCGGCACAGTCAAAGGAAATGTTTTAAACATAAGTAAAGATGCCTTTCGAGCTTATCCAAAGTGGATTGTTACAAATGAAAATGACGAATTGTGGTTAGCAATTCAAAGATTTGATGGTTCTCATAATTTATCTCTGCTTCCTGAACAAGTTCATTTTCTAAATAATTTTAAATTTCCGTCATACATAAACGGTCAAGCAGGTAGTGGTAAATCAACTATGCTTTACTATTTATTTGCCAACGTTTATTTTTACAAATGCGCTGGTCAAGTGTCAGGTGATATTATTTTCTTAACAGAAAACGACAAGTTGTTAGAACATACTTGCAAGTCAATAATTGGTTTATTGAGCAATAATCCTGAATTTAATGCAGGTCTAACAATTGAAGAAAGAAACAATATTAGGAATCATTTCTCCTCATTTAGAAATTTCTTAATGAGTATTTTAACTTATGATTTTAAGTTTCAATTTAATTCAGAT
>CAYVDH010000114.1:0-11390 GCA_964450355.1 uncultured Flavobacteriaceae bacterium | reverse complement strand
TGAAATAATTAAATACCAAATGGCGGAAATAGTGGAGTGAAAAGTTTATAGCATCAGCAAATTTTATTTCTTTGGTAATTGCCCCTTCTCTCGGTGCTTGGAAATCAGTATAGTAATTCTTATGCTTTGCTTCTCTGCCTTCGGGGAAGTTTTCCATAATTTTACCCCAGTAGATAGGAGCAAAGCCTTTTTGCTTCTCACCATAGAATGAGAAAGTGCCTTTACTTGCTACTGGTGTAAACGGAATGATATTTAATTGAATTTGCTGCATTGACTACATTTTTTCTTTCTTTATTTTATTAAAAATCTACCTCCAATAATTGACCATTTTCTTTTAGCCATTTTTTAGCTTTTAAATAATTAGGTACTTGAATTGATAGTATATTCCAAAAACGTGGTGTATGATTGTTTTCCATCAAATGCACTAACTCGTGTGCTACCAAATACTCTAAAACATACATCGGTGCTTTGATAATACGCCAATTGAAAATGATATTATTTGCTGGTGTGCAAGAACCCCAACGGTATTTCATTTCGGAGGTTTTAAACTCATTGTATATTACACCTAAGTTCTTTGCAAAATTGGTAGCTAATGGCTCAATTAACTTTAATGCTTGATGTAAGTACCATTGTTTGAATAAAGCATTTGCGTTTGGTTGATTGGCTTTTGAAATTCTAAATCTTTGTTCAAACTCAACACCTTCAATTGCTTCATCAACCACCAATAACTGATAGTTTTTACCCAAATACAATAAAGTTTCACCTGAAATAAATTCTTTGGTTTGTGTATCAACTGGGTACTTCTGTGTATGATTAATTTTTTCTTTAAGCCACTGTTTTTTTGATTGCAATACTTCTTCAATTTTTTGAGCAGAAGTATTCTCTGGAGCACGGACAATAATTTTCCTGTCACGTTCAACAGTGATGTTAAGCGTTTTGCGTTTACTATATTTTATTTCATATTCAAACTGCATTAGTCCGTAACGATTTTAAAATGATTAGTTTTTGCTAACTCCATTATTCTTGAAATCAACTCGTTTCTTTTAATTACAATGTTTGGCAATTTGTTGAAGTCGGGTGATAATAACATCTTCTGCAACTCTGCTTTTAGTTTTAGCTGTGCCGGTGTGCTATCCCAAAAGCCTGTCAATTTTATTTCTGTAGAAACTAAATTGAAAATATGTTGGGTTAGATTTACGTTTTGTGCAATTTCTTCATCGGTTAATTTTCTATTGTCAAATAGGTATTCCTTAAATGAATTGAAGAAAGGCATATGCTTTTTGCGGTCTAAACCGTAGGTTTCTTCCTTTTCCCTGTTCTTAATTTTCTCCCTTAGTTTTTCTAACTCTTCATAAATGGCTTTCCAGTTGCCTTTGAAATTTTCTAAAATCTCCTCTAAGGTTTTGGCAAATGAGGCAAACAATGCAGGGTCTTCATCTAAATTAATATCAATGTAATGGCGAATGGCGTGTTCAACTTCTGCTGCTTTTGTTTTTTCTCTTTTCTTGGTATTTACTCCCTTTTGAAAATCTTCTGCAATAATTGATATTGGTGCAACTGTTTGTTCTAAGCCTCTACTCTTTAAAAATTCATCTGCAATACTTCTTAATTTTGGTGGAATACCTTTCATACTGAAACGACCATCCCTAAAGTGTTTGAGTGCTAATTCGTTGATTTCAGTAAATGTTTTCCAGTCATTAAAAAAGTCTAATGCTTCCTTTCGTGGTAGAACATCATTAAAACAAGTTGTTAGCTTCTTATAAAGTTTTATATACTCAAATCGTATATCCTCATCATAGAACACATCAAAGAAAGCATCGCTATCTGACAAGTCTTCCAAACCTTGTTGCTTTAAATATTCCCAAATGTCCTTATGTGCTTTTATAAGTTCGTTTAGTTCCGCTTCATCGTTTGAAATGCAGCCTAAAATTTCCTGTATTTCTTTTTCTGCATAGGTATCTAAGGCTCTTTTTAAATGATGGCCTACGCCAACATAATCAACTATAAATCCTTTGTTTTTTCCTTCGGGACCAATTCGGTTTACCCTTGCTATTGTTTGTAATAGATTGTGTTCTATAATAACCCTGTCTAAATACATTACTTGTTCAATAGGTGCATCAAAACCAGTGAGCAACATATTGTTTACTATAATGATACCTACATTGCCATTTAGGGCTGTATCTTCTTCATCTGTTTTTCCAAATGGAAGTTTGAAACGCTTAATACTCTTTTTGTGATAATCGCCATTTGTAAAAGCCTTGATATGCAAAGCATCGTTGTGACTGCCCGAAATAACTACTGCTATCTCTAATTGCTTTAACATTTCAATATTTACTTTCATTGGATTGTTGATTTCCAATTCAGCAATTTTTTGTTTTAATGCTTCTTCAATGGCTACTTTATACCTTACTGCTGCTTCACGACTATTGGCAACTATTTGAGCCTTAAAACCACCTGTAAAGATTTGCTCTACATAGTGTGTTACCATATTTTTTGCCTTATCTCTAATGGTTTCAATGGCTTCTAAATAAGCATCACGACTACTAAAACCTAAAATCTGTAAGCGTTCTGTTAGTTGATAATCACTAAATACATCTTCAAACTTTTTATCCATTCCTTTCTTATCAGGAATTTCAGCATTGTGTGTAAAGCCTTCATACACTATTTCTAAAGTAACACCATCATCAATGGCCTGACGCATTGTGTACTTATCAATGTAGTCTTTGTATTTCTTCTCTGTTTTGCCTGTTGGTGTGCCTGTAAAGCCAATTGAAGTTGCATTGGGTAATGCCTTATCTAAATTGGCTGCAAGCAAAGAGTATTGAGAACGATGGGCTTCATCGGTCATTACTAAAATGTTGGTATTGGGGTTTAATTCGGGGAAAATTTGCAAGCCTTCCAAATCTCCATTTTCTTGAAACTTATGGATCATTGCCATCACCATATCTGAATTATCGTTGCTTAATAATTCCTTCAAACTCTTACCGTCTGGGGTGGCTTTCGGATTAATGAAGTTTGCATTTTTTATAGTGAACCCTATGCTGTGTCCTGTTTCTGATAGCTGTTCTTCCAGTTGGGTACGGTCGGTAATAAATACAATTTTCCAAGACTGTAAAGCTGACTTTAATCGCATTTCACGAACCATAAACATCATTGTTAATGATTTGCCCGAACCTTGTGTGTGCCAAATAATACCGCCACGTTCTAAAGGATTTTTACCTTCAATTAAACGCTTGGTTGCTATTTTAACTGCTCTAAATTGTTGGTATCTGCCAACTACTTTTATTTTCTTGCCTTTATCGTCTATTTGAAAAACAGTGAATACCTGAATAATATCTAACAGGTTTCTTAAATCTAACATACCTGCAACCATACGTTGCTGGTC
The DNA here is from genome assembly GCA_964450355.1 of uncultured Flavobacteriaceae bacterium. GTDB lineage: Bacteria > Bacteroidota > Bacteroidia > NS11-12g > UBA955 > CAYVDH01. The sequence continues at coordinate 8,005 of CAYVDH010000114.1, read as the reverse complement.
GTTGGGGCTACTTGCACCGTGTTCTAAATCATTTAATGATTTTGGATAGGGGTCTGTCCAACGGTAAAAGTGTTTTTCAATACCTGTGGTTATTGTACCAAACTTAGCTTCGGTTCTGCAAGTGGTAATAATAAATTGATTGTAAAAGAATAGTTCTTTGTTGCCTTCGCCTGTATCACCTCTTTGTTCGGAATATCGCATTAGCTGGTCTATGGCTTCGGCAATTGGTTCTTTTACTTTAGATGATTTGGCTTCTACTACAACAATTGGTAAACCGTTTACAAACAATACCAGGTCGGGAATGATGTGGTGGTCTGTGCCTGTAACTTTTACTTTGAATTGCGAAATGGCTGTAAATACATTGTTCTCTATATTTTCAAAATCAATGAACCGAACTGTTGGGCTTAATTCACCTGTTTGCTCATTGGTAGAAACCGTTGTATTTTCTAACAAGTAGGTTAATACCTGCTGATTGTTTTCTATTAAGCTGTTTTTTTGAAAGGTGGTTATTTTCCATACTACTTCATCTACCTGTCCATCTGTTAAAAATGGATTGATTGAAATTAATGCTTGACGAATTTTAGGCTGCAATACCACTTCTGAAAAGGAAGTACGATAACTCTGTTCGGGTGTTTGTTGCATTTCAAGCTCCAACACTTGGTTCTTGCCAGTGTTCCAACCTAAACCCTTTAATTGCTCTATAAAAGGTTTTTCTACGTGGCTGTATTCATCCAGTTTAAGAGATGAACCAATATTGCCCCTGTATTTATTATCGTTACTTAAAATCATAATGTATTTTTTATTTCCACTCGGTTGGAATTTTTAATTTATAGCCTGTTTTGCTGACCACCTCTTCATCAAACTGTGCATCTACTAATTTTTTTCTACCAATAGTTTCAGAACCTTTGGCAACCAATGCCATTGAACTATTGTGGCGTTTGGGTGGAAAAGCAATGAACACTCTTTTGTTTTTGAATAAATTATGTACTTCACGAATAGGAGGTGTTAAATCACTATCACCTGAAATAAGCATTGCCATATCGTATTCGTCTTTATAGGCATCTACTATAATGGCTGTTGCTATATTTACATCGGTCATTTTCTCTTTCGCAGTTCTCCAAATATGGCCACATCTTTTACACTCGGTTGAGCCATCTTGGTAGTTTCCGTAGATAATTTTAGCACCTGTACTTTCTAAGGCATCTATATAGGTAGATTGTCTTTTCTGCTTATCGGGGTTGTTGCTTACCCTGCTTGTGAAATATTTTATGCCTACAAGGGACTGGTGAGGCTTTAGCAAACTACTTACTAATTTGCTGACATTCAGCCATCTGCAATTGTCAAAGCCAGCTTCCCTCATACCAAAATAGAGGTTAAAACCATCAATGTAGGCTACTACTCTTTCTTTTTTTTGCTCTTTTTCTTGCATCAGTCAATTATTTTGTATTACATTTGCAGTCAAGAACAACACCAAGGATAGTATCCTTGGTCTGACGCCTCCCACAAGAGGCGTTTCGCTTTTTATAGCCTTTTATCTTTCCTGTTATTATAAAATTCATTCTTTCTTGCATTTAGTCAAAGGTTGGTTTCTTGCCAATTACTGGTTTTTTAAATTTTGGTTCTTCGTGGATGTCTCTCAATAATTCGTGAACAAACTTTTCTTCAAATTGAGTATCATCCCTCATATCTACATATTTTCTGCCTCTTAATACAGTTGGGATTGCATCGGCATCTGTGCCGTTTCTAAACAGAGGAATGAACTTTGAAGTGTTTACTCCATCTGTAAATATTTCAGCAGAAATAATTGAATATTCATAACCAACACCACCTGCAAGATTTTCAGTTTTCTTTTTGTAATTGGGTGTCATTACGCAAATAACCCTTTGTGATTTTGTAATGGCATTTTCCATAAAGTGTGGCAGAGGTTTACCCAGTGATCCTAAATCCCATTTATCCAAAATAGCATTTACACCATTATCACAAAGTTTGGTAGCCAAATTGATTATCCATTCTTCGTGTTCCTGACTATCCCAAGAATAAGAAATAAAAACATTAGGTATCACTTCTGTTGGTTCAATTGTCATTGCTACACTTGCTTGCTGAACTGGTTTTACAACTTCTTCTACGGTACTTGTATCGGCTGAACTAAAAGCTGTATCAAAACTAAAATCATCAGTAGTTGTACTTTTAGTAACAGTAGTATCTTCCAAAAACAACTGAATGTTTACATACAACTCTTTACGTTTTTCTTCATCCAAGTGATTAATTAAATCGTTGTAATATTCCACCCGGCTTGTAGATAAATCTTTCTTTCTTCTTTGTTCAATGTAAAGTGTGTATGATGGTGGTATATCATCGCACAAAGGCATAATAAACTTATAAAATTGTGAGCCACCAATGTAATGAGTGGCGGTATCTTGTGGACCAATAAACTTCCATAGTTTATAGAATGCTTTATCCCAGTCTGTTTTATCTACTTGCGGAATAACCCAGGGCTTTTGAAGCATTGCTGTCACCTTATCATCATCATAAATATAATCGTAACCCTTTTCAGTTAAACGAATACACTCTGGACAGGTATTTTCATAAGTAAAATAACCTGTAAAAATTAAGCCGTTGAAAACGATAAAGAATAACTCCTTTTCTTTTGGATTGAGCTTGTCAATTAATGTGTGTTGCAAAACACGGAACATAACAATATGTCCAGCTTTGCAATTAGCTGACCTGAATTTATCAAAAATGAGTTCTGCTATTTCTCTTTCGTTTTTCATATTTTAACTCGTACTTTTCCTGTTAGTAAATCTTGCATCAACCCAATTTTTAAGGATTGAAGTTTGGTGAGTTCTGTTTTTGATTTTGAAATAAAATCATCCACTTTTAATAAATAATTTGAAATTCTTTTTTGCTCATCAAGAATTGGGAAAGGCACATATATTTCCAAAATATTATCAGAATTAAGATTTGCCTGCTTAGTTCCTGTTACACTCTCATATAACTTTGTCAAGTAAAATTCTGAATGTAAAACATTCAATAGAAAATCTTTATCAATTTTCGCTTCTTGAAACAAAAATTTGCACACTCGCTGATTTAAAAATACTTTCTCTTCTATATTTATTTGTACAGCAAAACCATAATCTCTTTTGCCAGCTGTACCGGTCATACTTAAAATAATATCGCCCTTATTTAGAATGAATTGGGGCAATGTTTTTAGAAATTCTTTCGGAAGAAATATTGGGTCTCTGTTTAACGATAATTGGTTATTGTATAAATTACCAATACGAATTAATTGAACTCCTTCCGTTTGGAAATCTTTACTCTTAAAAGCATAACCACCGTGAACTTGAACTTTTGAAGAAAGATAATCACATTCCCATTCCTTCGGTATTCTTCCCAATGGACTGTCTTTAAATTCGTGGGTTTGTTCGCTTCTTATCTTTCCGTTTTGGTCAATGCCTTTGGTAAGCAGGTCTTGCATTAAGCCAGTTTTTATTTTGGTGTATTTGGCTATTAATGCTTCTGTATGGGCAATGGCTTGGTCGGTTTTTGATAGGATGGTGGCAATGGTGGTTTGTTCAGTTTTATCTTTTGGTAATTGCAATAATATTTTTGCCATTACACCATTCATCAACTTGGGATTACCAACATAAGAAACGTGGTATTTAGCTTCGGTTGAAAGTAAATAAGCTAAGAATTGTAAATCTAAAGTGTTTGCTTCTTTCTCTTTTAAAGTACCACAAACATTAGTGCAATTAAACTTTCCTGTTCTAAAAAAAACAGTACCTGCGTAAGCACCGTCTGTTGTCCAAGTAACATAATCACCATCAAAATCAAAAGTATCTATTCTTCCCATCTCCCCATTATTTTGACTTTGAGAAGAATAAACTGGATAAACACCAACCTTATTAAAAATTTCAGTTTGACTAATAACTCTGCCTCTACCGATAATGCACAAATCATTTATAGTAGAGGATTTCCAACCTTCGGGAATTTGTATCTGATTTTCCACCATAAAATTTACGTTGTTAAATATTTTAAATTGGTTAGAAAATCATTTAGTTCAGCCATAGTTTTATTACGGCTTTGCTCAATGCTATGTGCAGAAGTGTAATACTTATCAAATAGGTTTTCGTAAGCACCTATAAGCGTTCTTTTTTCGGCATTTAAGTAGCGTTGCAATTGGTTGTTTATTATATCAAAATGTTTTCTCAGTATCAACATTTGTGCTTGCTCGGTGGTAATAATGCCGCCTATTTCTTCTAATAAACTATCCAACTTATTTAGCTTGGCTTGTATAATGCCTTTGTCTTTTATTAAAGTATTGTAGCCTTTGGTAATTTCTTTAAATTGCTTTTGGGCTTCTATTACTTTTGACAGCTTGTGCAAGGTTTCGGCATTGTTTTCTTTGTCTGCCTTCAATGCCTTTTCTAAAGCTGTGGTTGATTTTTTTATTTGGTCGTAATCAGCACTATTTTTTAAATCCCCAATAAAATCAGCAATTAAGTTTTCAATAGCTGCATCCAATTTGTCAATTTCAGCATTGGCGGTTTGTAATAGCTTTTTGCTTTCAGCTTTTTCATCTTCAGTACCGTAGCGTTTTATAATAAGTTTTAGCTCCAGTTCGGCTTGTTTGGCTTTTAGTGTAGCTTTTAGTTCTTTGATTTCTTTTTCAGTGTCCAGTATTTTCTTTTCAGCTTCCTGATAGGGTTTTGCTTCTTTGGGCTTTTTCTTTTCTTCTACAAGGCGTTTTATTTCTTTAGCTAATTCGGTTTTAACTTTTGCTGTAGGTATAGTAGTTTCTTCTTCCTCAGGTTCCAATTCCAATAAACTAATGGCTTCTTCAATAGCTTCATCCAAAGTGGTTTCTTTTTCGGACTGTGCTATTTCTAAAGTATCAATTTCAACACTCTCGTTATGGAAAAATTCAGCTTTCAAATAATCATCGGGTATTAAACCTGCATCCCAACCATTTTGCATAATGGTTTTGAGGTCGTACTTAATATTGTCCCACCAGTTTACAAATACCCCTGCTACCTGAAACTTATCTAATACGCCAATGGGTACAAATTTTTCTTTAATGGTATCTAACAACTCCTTACGAACTTTGGGTATTTTATCGCCACCTAATGTTAAATAAACACCCATTGGTTCGGCAACAATTCCGTCTTGCACAGTTTCAATCTTTGGGGCAAGTTTTGAAAAATCCTCTTTAGCTAATTGCCACCAGTCAGCCAATTGCATACCTAAATGCAGCAAGGTTTCCTTTACATTTTTATCATCGTCAATATTGGCTTTGATAGTTGCTTTTTCAGTAATGGCAAAATCCTTGAACCCTGTTGATTTATCCTTAAACAATACATTGCCATTGTATTTAAACTTTAGGCATTGTGAATTTTGAATAGCCTCTATTTCAGCTACAGGAACACCCCCTACTAAATGAGCTTTTACATTTTCGGGTTCAGGCTCTGGGGTATTGTCCACATAACGCCTAATGTTTAGTGTAAATTCATTAGCAGCAATGGTTTCTACATCTACCAGCTTTGAGTATTTGGCTTCACTGGTTTTGGTGGTAAATACAAAGTCTATTTTCTCAATATCTTCTGGGCGTAAAGTGTTTTGCTTTTTGCCTTCGGCAAAGTCTTTATCAGCGTTAATAAAAAATACTTTGTTCTTTAATTCATCGGGCTTGTTTTTGTTTAACACAATGATGCAGGCTGGAATACCAGTACCGTAAAACAGTTGTGGCGGTAAGCTAATAATTCCTTCAATTACATCTGCTTTTAGCATTCCTTCTCTGATGTCTTTTTCTTTGCCACCTCTAAACAGTACACCGTGAGGCATTACCACTACTACCTTTCCTTTTTTATCGCAGCTTGCCAACATATGTTGCACAAACATTAAATCTGCTTTCTTGCCATCTTCGGGTGCAAAACCATAAGGAAACCGTTCCTTATGCTTCATTGTAGCCAAATTATAATTTTGAGAAAATGGGGGATTGGCAATTACTCTATCAAACTGAATAAGTTGTCCGTTTTTTTCGTTTAATGGTTCATCTAATGTATCTCCGTACTCAATAGTGTACTTAGTAATGTTATGGAGAATGATGTTCATTTTACAAATGGCAACCACTGTTGGGTCATTCTCCTGGCCAAACAATTGAAGATTGTTAGCATTTTGTCCTTGTTCTTCTACATACTGATGCGATTGTATGAGCATACCACCTGAACCAGCAGTAGGGTCATAAATACTCATACCTTCCTGTGGCTTTATTAATTGCACCAATAAACGTACTACTTGGTTTGGTGTATAAAATTGTCCGCCTTTTTTACCACTCTCATCAGCAAAATGTTTTAGCAAATACTCATATGCAGCACCTAATAAATCTGGGAACTCAAAGTTTTCATTAATTAAATCAGGAAACTCATTGAAGTGGTCTATCATTTTCTTTAGGTCGGCATTTTTTACAATAGCCTTTCCATCCACTTCTTTATTAAAGTTTATTCTGCCTTTGAAAATGCCTGATAAAGTATCTGCATTAGCTTCTTCAATGGCATCTAAAGCCTTATTGAGCATTTGCCCAATATTGTTTTGCAAGTGTTTTATGGGTGGTTGCAATACACCGTTTTCATCAGTAAATTCTTCATTCCATCTTGCTCTTTTCGGAACAAAGAAAGTTTCACCGTAAGTGATTTTATCTTCAAGAATTTCAGCCAAAACAGATTCTTCTAAGTCTTTATAATCCTTCTTTTTAAACTGGTCTCTCTTTTGGTCAAAAACATCACTCATTCTTTTTAGAAATAACATTCCAAAAATGAACTCTTTATATTCTGAAGCATCCATTTTACCACGCAAAATATCTGCTGCTTTCATCAGGAAACTTTCTAATTGAGATAGTTTGATTTTATTATCTTTCATTCCGTGTGATGCTTACTTTGTTTTTTTAATTTGCTTCGTTACTGATTTCAACGCTTCGTCTGCCATTGGTTCGCCTTGAACCATATTATACAATTGGTCGGCAAGCCAAAGGGTTTGCAATTCTTCTACATCCGCTTTGAGTATTTGGGCTAATAATGGGATTTGCTCTTTCTTTAATTGCCTGTCTCCTCGTTCTACCTTGCTAATAATAGAAGTGTCCACATCCAACTGGGAAGCAAGCTGCCGCAGCAGCAAATTTTGCTTCGTTCTTAGTTCTCTTATACGTTCACCAAACTGTGTTGCCATTATAATAATATTGTCTTGACAAATATTGGCAAATATAAGAAAACAAAACCAAATAAATTAGCAAAGTGAAAAACTGTTGAGCAAATGGGGAAATGAGGATTTGAGGAAAAGCGGACTACGCTTCCTCATATCCTTAAATCCTCAAAGTAGAACTATTGAGGATTTTTGGCGTTGGGGTTTGTGTACTGGTCGTGACCATCGTACTGGATAATATCAGCATCTTTAAACTCCTTGATATAGCGTTGTGCTGACTTGTCGGTAATGCCCAAACTTAGGGCTGTGGCTACATAGGTTTGGCGGTTGAAGTGGTAAGGCAAGTTTTCTAAAAACTGCTCTTTCTTGTGCTTTGGTTTGGGCTTGTAGGTTTCCTGGGCTATTTGTGAATATACATAACTGCTGTGCTTTACCAGTATGGTAATCATATCCAACGTGTTTTGAAAGTCGGTATCGTTGCAATAAATGGTCTGTTCTATGTTTCCATCTTCCATAATTCGGAGTGCTGAAAAAATCATCATTATACGGAAGGCAATTAAGCCCAAACGCCTTACTGAACTGATAATCTCTTCTTCTTGGATATTGACATATAGGGTTTGCATTTTCTCAAAGAATTGGTTGAATTGCAATTGCTGTGATGGGGTCAAAGAAAAGTGTACATCGGGGTTGGCTTGTAAAGTTTGGTACAAACTAAAAAACTCATTGCCCAGCTTTTCAAAATGCACATCTAAACCGTTTTCGGTTTTAGAGGCAAACACATCTTTCCAAATCAATTTCATATTCATTACATAGA
>CAYVDH010000113.1:0-11442 GCA_964450355.1 uncultured Flavobacteriaceae bacterium | reverse complement strand
TTTAATTAATTTTTTTTAAAAAAATTGTAGTAAAAGTTAATCCTTTTTATATATTTGTCGCTTTGTAAAACATTTGTAAAAATTTTAAAAAAAGCAGCATATGATGAAAAAACAACTACTACTAACTTTTATGGCTCTACTAACATGGAGTTTTTCATTTGCTCAATCGGCTGAAAGACGCCTCGGTATTGAGATTAATGGAGGTTTGAATGAGTATCAAGGCGATTTAGGTTCGGCTCTTTTCTTTGCCAGAAAACCAAATTATCAAGGAATTGGAGGTTCTTTAAGTTATTATTTGACTCCCAACATTGATGTTTGCTTTTTCGGGTCAGGAGGAGATGTCGGTTTCTACAAAGTAAATCAATTTGTAGCCCCTGAAAAAACCTATGAATATTTCAGAACAAACTTAGCAACAGTAAACGGAGGAATTCGTTTTAAATTTTTGAAAGACAAACCATTTACTCCATACATCATGCTAGGAGCAGGTGGAGTGTATTTACACAGTACTGTGAGCAAAAGCCCTGATTCATACACGGGTGCTGCTGGAAACGTTGCTGCTGGATTTGGTTTGCAATACAGTTTCAATGAGAAATTTGGAATTAGACTACAGTCTATGGGTAATTATACTTTCAATGACATTTGGGATGGAGCACCATTCTCTTATTTAACCCATACTAGAAATAAAAACAACGACATGTTCGTTTATCATTCATTTGGATTCTTTTACAATGTTCCTTATGGTGAAGCTTCTTCTGGTACTGGAACTAAGATGAAAGACAGAGACAAAGATGGTGTGCCTGATAAATTGGATAAATGTCCTAAAACTCAACCTTGGGAATTGCCTGTTAATGAAGAAGGTTGCCCTAAAGACAGCGATTTGGATACAATTCCTGATTACATGGATAGCTGCAAATACCAATTTGGTCCACGTAAATTCAACGGTTGCCCTGATACTGACAAAGATGGCATCATAGACATCAAAGACGCTTGCCCAGATAAAAATGGACCAGTTGAGTTCAATGGATGTCCTGATACAGATGGTGATGGTATCATTGACAAGTTGGATGAGTGTCCATCTGTAAAAGGTTTGAAAGAGTTCAATGGTTGTCCTGATTCTGATGGTGACGGAGTAGAAGACAGAAAAGATAAATGTAAAGATGTAAAAGGTCCTGCTGAAGGTGAAGGTTGCCCTGATACTGACGGTGACGGTGTTTACGATAACAAAGACGTTTGTAAATCTGTAGCTGGTACTGTTGCTAACAAAGGATGTCCTGAAATCAAACAAGAAGTAATTCAAAGAATAGCTTTAGCTGCTAAAGGAATTAATTTTGAATCAGGTAAAGATGTAATTAAAGCTGAATCATTTGATGATTTAGATAATTTAGTTAAAATCTTAAACGAATACCCTGAAGCAAATGTTGCTATCGAAGGTCATACCGACAATGTAGGTGACCCGGCTAAAAACTTAGAATTATCTCAAAAGAGAGCTGATGCAGTTAAAGCATATTTAATCAGCAAAGGCATATCTGAGTCAAGATTAACTTCTACAGGTTTTGGCGATACTAAACCAATTGCTGATAACAAAACTAAAGCTGGTAAAGCTTTAAACAGAAGAGTAGATTTCAGATTGACTTATTAATCCATAAAAGATACAATTTAAAAAGCCCAAGTATTTTTACTTGGGCTTTTTTATTGCTGTATGATAGTTGTTTAAATCATTATAAAGATTTACTACATAATAATTTGGAAGCTGGGAAAACTAGGTAAATGGATAAAGTAACCTTTGGTTTTATTTAAGTGTTATAGGAATCCATATTTCTTCCTCCGAGTTGGGGTCATTGTTTTTATATTTAGCACCTAAAATTTCAAAATGAGGCCTATGGTCTAAGTTATACATCGAATTAGGTAGCCATACACCATAAATGTATTGATAAATGCTGTTGTCAGCGCTTGAACCCTTATAATGAAATACAGCATATAATCCTGGTAGTAAAACATAGGACTCCATGTGGTCTGGTACAAAATCAAAATCAGTAACTTCGATTGCGGCTAATTTTTCAAATTCGTTTTCAAGGTTAAAATCAGTAAAATAGGTTTCGTTATAAATTTGAAGCGAGAATAATTCATCAGAAATTGAATTCGTAATTTGATTTTTTGATTTCATAAAACTTTGCCAAAGTTCTGCGGTTTTATTTTGCATCAAACTCATTCTGAGTTTGATGCCAATTAGTTTTTTTTCTGTAAGGGTTTCAATTCTTGGGGTTAACATGCAGATATTTAATTTTGATCAAAAATAAAATTAAAATTATACTAATTTGTGAAATGATTACATTACTTGTGAATACAAATTTTGGGTTTTTAAAAAGAATGGATTTAAAAATCAATACAACCTAATAATCTTCGCCCTCTAAAAATAAATGGAAACCTAGTGGATAGATAAATTCGTTTGTGTCTCCTTGATCTTTTTTTTCTAATTTCTTTATATCCTTCTGATTTTTTTGTTTTTTTGATGGTGTCAGAGGGTTCAACATGGATTGAATTTACATCTTTGAAGTAAGGAAATTGTTCGGTTTTGGGTTTAGTTGTTGTATTGTTTATGTTTTCTTTAGAAAACACTAAGGAGGAAATAGAACTCACTATAAAAAGCAATGCTGATTTAATGGGAGTATAACGTATTTGAATTGGTTTGGCTATTTGTTCAATGTTAAAGTTGCCACATACTTGTTTATTTGTAGAAAAATAAGCAATGAGTTCTTCGTCACTGAATTCAGTAAAATCAATGACAATGCTTTGACAAGCATCGCAAAATTTATGATCATCGGAGTCAGTTAACTCTTCGTATTTTTGACTACATTCTCTTCCAAGGCTTGTGTGTTTAATGGTCACATTTTTCATTGTAAAAATCGGTGAATCAAAACATTGAATCAAAACAAATATAAGAAATAAACTTAAAATTAAAAAATACTATGATTGTATGAATGTAAATCCATCTAATTGACTTTTTTTATCAATAAAAGTAAGGATATTCAATGTGATTTTTAATTGAATCTAATTGCCATTAAAACAGGATGAAATGCTTTTTGTTAAAAAAAATTTTATTCTACAGGAACACAAATATCTCCAATCATTAGATTTTTAGGATTGATATAAGATAACACTAATTTTAAATTTTCTGAAGACATTTGAATAAACCGAAATTCATTGTTCTCTTTAATCAAGAATCCCACATTAGAATAATTAATGTAATTAGATAACAAATTAGTGCTATCTAATAGGAGATCATTTCTAAAATCAATGTTGTATTTTTCTTTGAATAATTGAAAATTCTTTTTTGATTTAGAGATAATTATGAAAGGTTTGTTTTGGGTTTTTAATTGGTACAAGGAGTTTAAATACTGACCTAATTCATTTTTTTTCTTAGGGCTTATATCATCTAATAATAATACAGGTATAGTATCTTTGTTCAACAAATCAATTGATATATTTTTGACATATTCTTTGATTTTTTTTCTTTGAATGGAGAGAACATCGTTTTGATAAATTTTATACGATTCATTTACTGTTTCTATTGGAGAAACTGCATACTTTTTAACATAGATCCATGAATCGCTTTTTTCTGACTCAACTCTATCGTAACCATAATAATAATCTTTATCAGCGTTTAACAATGGAATTGACTTATTGTAATTATCACTAATGGCTACACAATTGAATTGTTTGTCGTACAATAACATGCAAGTATGCCTATTTAATTCGACAGAATTTTTATTTTCCTCAGTTAATGGAAAGGCAACTACTCTAATTATATAGGGATTATCTGGGTGAATATAGAAATTGGAATACCAAAAGATATTATTATTATGTTTAGTTTGATGATTAAATAGAGGACTTTGATTATCAAAAAACGAAGTATTTACATTTTTATATTGAATAAGGTCGCGTTTAAAATTGTATAAGGCAATTTTGCTTTTACATCGATAACTAATTATCAATAATGAATCATTATATTTTACTATGTGTGGATTTAATAAAGAATTTAAATCATAATCAGTGTTTAAACTGTCCTTAAATGTAGAATCCAATGCAGTGTAAAAGCTGCTAATTTCTTTGGATTCTATGGAGCTTCCCTTTGTGCCGAATCTAAGTAAATTGTTTTTATTGGTTCTTAAATTGCTTGTTAATGAATCTTTAAATTTTCCATTTAATAAGGGGACAAAAATGGTAGTATCATATAAAATGGGAGAATAATACGAATTAGGTAAGAACCAATAATCTACTGAATTTAAAGCGTCCTCAAATCCGTCTTTGTAATCAAATTCCCATTGCAGCAAAAGCATTGGTATATCCATGTCGTATGGGTGGCTAACTACACCTGAGTTCAAATTCAATAAGCCTATTTTTTCATCTACAAAAGGCCAGTAATTTCCTAATACAAAAGCTATGGTTGAATCATTTAAGTATTCATACACAAAATTATATGGTTTTAAACCAGCACTTTTCCTGTTTTCCATGAGCGTGTATTTAGAAAGTGATTTGTTTTTTAAATCGTATAACATCACATAACAAGAATCATAAGAGTAATAAATGACTTTATTGTTTCGAATTTTAAATCTCGATATTCTGTCTTTTTGAGTGTATTTCTGAATTTTAAATGAATCTATCAGGTTTAACTGAAATCGGGTATAGGATTGAGAATAACAATCAACTAATTGTGTGAATGCAATAACAAATAGCACTCGAAATAGAAGTTTAAATCGATAAGATTTATCTGTTTTATTTAAGTTAAAAAATTTATTCATAAAAAAATGAGCTAAGAAATATAGAAATTTATGTTTGTTTTTTATAGCAAATCCATTTAAATTCAAAACATTAAATCAAAACAAATATAAGAAATAAACTTAAAATTAAAAAATTAAAACTGAAAATAAATGAATGGTTTCATCTCGCTACTCATGGTTTGGTAAATGGCAAATAAACAAAAAATAACAATGAACACTTTTATTGGAACGGGCGACTTGATGAAGGTTTTTCTGATTTTAAATTTGATGTTTTTAGGAAGCCAATGTACAATAAATGCAATGCCCATTAGAGTAAATACTTCCCAAAAATTTTCTATGATTTTAGGGGCGATTTTAAAGTCTAAATCCGTACTTAGTTTGGTGAATATCTCATTCACTTGATTCATGTCTTCTGCTCTAAAGAAAATACGTGTAAATGAAATGAACATAAAAGTGGTAAATACTTTCCAAAAATGAACTGGTAATGATTTTAACTTTTCATATGGACTTATTTTTCTCCAAAATTTGTAAAATACCAAGCCCAATCCATTTAAGCCTCCCCATATCATGAAGTTAAGTGTTGCCCCATGCCATAAGCCTCCAAGTAACATGGTAATCATCAGATTGATATTCGTGTTTATTGCTTTTCGGAACGAAGTGGATAGAACGGCTATTACGATAAAGATGAGTTCAAATGAGAAAATTATCCATAAAACCCAAGTAGCATTCAACATCAATGTAATAAATACTGCCAATAAATTGATGATGATGTAAGATGCAATAGTCCCTTTTCTATTGCCTCCTAATGGGATGTATAAATAATCTTGCAACCAAGTAGAAAGTGAAATGTGCCAACGTTTCCAAAATTCTGCTGTGTTTTTAGCTTTGTATGGCGAATTAAAGTTGGTATTTAAACGATAACCCATCAACAATGCCACTCCAATAGCAATGTCTGTATATCCTGAAAAATCCAAGTAAACTTGCAATGAATAGGCAATGATGGCAAGAAAATTTTCTACTCCAGTAAATAGCAAAGGATTGCCAAAAATTCGGTCAATAAAGTTGACTGCAATGTAATCGCCAATCACCATTTTTTTAATTAATCCATTCAATATCATGAACAGTGCCAACCCAAACTGGTACCTTGTCAATTTAAATGGCACATACATTTGTGGGATAAAATCACTTGCTCTTACTATAGGTCCAGCCACTAATTGAGGGAAAAAGGAAACATAAAATCCAAAATCAAACAGGCTTTTTACAGGTTTTAATTTGTCTTTAAATACATCAATGGTATAACTTAAGGTTTGGAAAGTGTAAAAGGAAATACCAACAGGTAAAATGATTTTATCTATGCGGAAATGTGTGCCAGCAAAGCCATTGCTCCAATGCGCAAAATAATTAAATACTTGGTTGTTGGTATGAAACACTTGATTAAATGAATCAGTAAAAAAGTAAGCGTATTTAAAATAAAACAACAGCCCTAAATTGATGATAACACTGTAGCTTAATAGCGTTTTTTTGAGCCATTGTTTTTTAGTTTGATGGATTTTTTGAGCAATGAAAAATTCATTGGTAATAGTAAACAGTAATAACAAGAAAAAGAATCCACTTGTCTTGTAATAAAAGAAAATACTGACTATAAATAAAAATAAATTTTTGAGGGTGTATTTTTTATGGATGATAGTGAATACGGCATATACAGCAGTATAAAAAATCCAAAATGAGAATTGAGTAAATATGATTGGACTCTCTTCATTGAATTTAAAAAAATCAATTATAGATTGAACGATGAAATCAGTCATGTTTAATTTTTGCAATAGGTTGTTTTAAGTACTCTTCAAATTTTTTAATCAATGACACAAACATGAGGTCGCCTACAAGTTGGTATCCTGCAGGACGGAGGTGAACTAAGTCACCACAATTAGCCATACCGTTTTTACACCAAAACTGAATAGAGCCAAGACCACCCATTACAGAAAATAAGTCCCAAACACCAGTGTTGTATTTGTAAGATAAATTTCTCATGGCGGCTTTTACTTCTAATCCTGTGATGTTTTGATAAAATTTATTTTTTTTAGTTCTTTTGTAACTATCGGTATTGGTAGTAAATAAAATCGCAGTATTGGGGCAAGCTTTTTTTATTTTTTTAATCAGTTCTTCATAATTTTTTTCAAAACATGATTGGCAAAAATTCGGGTCAAATGCATCATTAATTCCTATTGAAAAAATGACTAAATCAGGTTGAACTACTGCAAGTTGTTGTTCCAATAGAGCACATCTGAGGTAAGTAGGAACTGAAGCTCCATTGACGCCAATGGCATTGTAATTTATTCCTGGAGCATCCAAATCTGTAAACATCCCAAACAATCGAAAGCTGTTTTGAAGTGAATCTGTTTTTTTAAGTTGGAATTTTACT
The DNA here is from genome assembly GCA_964450355.1 of uncultured Flavobacteriaceae bacterium. GTDB lineage: Bacteria > Bacteroidota > Bacteroidia > NS11-12g > UBA955 > CAYVDH01. The sequence continues at coordinate 4,245 of CAYVDH010000113.1, read as the reverse complement.
TGATTCATGGGTTTTTCAAACACAAATTCAGTGTAACCAGCTTGTTTGTTATCTATTATTTGCAATGCTGTGTAATTGCTGTCTAAAACTATTTTGTAGCTTTGATGATGCATTTCATAAAACACTTTGATGCGGTCGAACAAATAGTCTATTTTGCCTTGAGGTTTAAGTGTAAGGGTGAAATTGCTGTTGGAGTCGTATGTGGTGGTTTGCATGGCTGATAAACCAAAATTGCCGCTACAATTTGCAAATACAGCTCTGCAACCATCCCATTTGCCAGTCCACTCGAATGAATAATTGCTTGGGTTATTGTTTTTGCTGTGGCCCATTTTATATGGATATACCCAACCTCTAGCAGCTTGTTTTTGATTGATTAACTCATTGAAATTATTTCTCATCTTGCCAGTCCATATATCAGCTTGAACATGCGAACCTCCAAAATGAACAATGTTTAGTTTCCCCTTTCCAGTGGTTATTAATTTATCTAATTTTCTGAAGAAACCATAGAAATCCAAACTGTCATTCATGAATTGAATGTTGTTGAATTCATCGTTTACAAATGGGTATCTCTCAACATTTACAGCGCCATCTTGACCATTGCATAACAGAAAGTTACAACAAATAACAAAAGAGAATATGAGCTGTTTATAATTAATCAATAGTTCTTATTTGGAGTTTACTTTTCTTTTTAATTGATACATTTCGTATTCTTTCATCAATGATTCGTAAAATATTTCTGAAATTTTGCTGGCGCCTTTTTGAGTGAAATGGATATAATCTGGTGAACCAAGCGATGGTTTTTGTTTTACCCAATCTATCATGCTTCCGTTGCCTCCCATAGCTTCGTACATGTCCCAAAAAATACCACCTGCGTTGATGGTGGCTTGTTTTAAGGCATCTCTTACATTCTCTAGTTGCGAGTGGGTTTTTAATACACCACCTTCTCTAACACTCATGTCTGCTGGACCAATAACAAATAAAATTAAATTCGGATCAATGGATTTTAAATACATCAATTCATCGTAGAATTTTTTGCCATATGCATCTGCACTTGATTTACTTTTCATACCAGGAAGTGCATTGCCACCGAATTGCAATATCAATGCTTTCACACCTAACATTTGGTATGTTCTTCTTAGAGTTTCGCTGTTTATTCTTTTGAAAATAGTGCCAGAGCATCCTCTCATTGGAATATTATCTACAGAAATTCCTGTGTGATCATCCAGCGAAATACCCAAGATATCTGCATTGGCTCCAGTGAATTTAATTCCTACTTTTCCATTGGTGCTGTCCATCTCAAATTCAACAATTTGTTCAATTGGGCTAGCTAATATTGTTTTATTTCCAATGGTTTTTCCAGCAGTAGCAACACTGATGTCAAGTGGTCTGTCCAAAGCTCCTACCAGTACTTTACAAGTTTTAAATTGTTTGTTTTTAAAAGTAGAATTGTCCCTTGCAGCGATGATGATGCTGGCTGGATCAGATTCTTTTTTGCAAAAATATGCCATAGGTCCATAACGATTGTGTGAAGCTCTCCATTCATTTGAGCCAAATGTAAGCTTGCGTTTCCATATTCCTGTGGCTTCCTGACCAACTGTGTATTTAGGTGTAACCTCTAATGCAGGTAATAAACCAGGACCACCACCTCCATAGCGTTTTTGAAGTTTTTCTCTTAAATTACTACTTATTCGGTCCATTTCTATTTGTGAATCTCCATAATGAATGATTCTGAAAGAAGTGTTGTCCGCTTTTACTTTTTCTAATGCATCAAAGAATTTATCCATCATTGAATAATCTGAGCTGGAATAATAAAATCTGGCATTGCTTTCTGTTGCTGCTACTTGAAGCAAAACAAGGGTATCAACCAAAGTTCTGGTTGTTTTTTTTAATATGTCTTGTTTTCTTTCTTGTAGCGATTTTTTTTCTTCTAATTGTTTTTCTTGATTGATTTTTGATGAATCAATTTTAGGTGTCAGAAATGAATTGATGTCAACGAAAGAAACAGTTTTGTCTTTGGATATTTTTAAACCACTTTTTGGGAATAAAAAAGCTACAGCTGCAATGCTGCCAAGACATAGCAGTAAAAATAACAATACTCTAGATGGATTCATTTATGCGCTTTTTTATCTGTTTTGCAAAAGTAACGATAAACATAGGCGTTTTATGATATTGAACTTTATTTTTTTTTAACAAATGTTAATTAATTTAGATTAAATTGATTTTAACGCCCTTTTAATTTACTAATTTCTTGATTAATTTTTTCTATGTTTTCTTGAAGTTTGCTGAATTCCTTGCTTTCAATATCTCTAGGAATGTGTTGTTTTAAGGCGTGCAATTGTTTGTTTTTATTCAAATAAATTATAGCCTTTTCATCTAAATAGGTTTCTATAAATTTGTCAAATACATAATCAATAGCCATTTGATTAGGGTGAGCTAAGTCGGAATTATAAAATCGATAATCTCTTAAATCATCATTTACCAGCTCATAAGAAGGAAAATATTGAACCCGCTTATGTGATTGAATGATGGATTCGATACTCAATAACAATGTGCTTTTACTTAAATTATTCTCGTGAACACCATCTCTTAAATGCTTAACAGGTGATACAGTAAACACGATGTTTAAGTTGGGATTAATTTGTAAAATACAATCCAATGCTTTCGACCATTCGTTGCTAATTTCATTGATAGTCAAAATTCTTTTGGTAAAAACTTGTTGAGGTAATTTATGGCAATTAGCAACTATGCATTCTTTTACAACATGAGTATAGGCAAAGGCTGAACCAAAGGTGATAAATAGATGTTTAACAGTCATGAGGTTGTTTCTCAATGTTTGTAAATTGCTATTGATTTTATTCAATAAATCAAGTTGATTAGAATGGTGAATAGAGCCGTGGTGATGTATGCTTTTCCATAGATTGTTTACCTGTACTAAATCATCAGTAGTGTATTGAAGATTTTGAGCAATTAACTTAAATGGGTAAGCAAGTGAAATGGGGTTAAAGACAATGCCATTGGGCTGTTCCATGACATTGAAATTGTAATCTTTAAGTTTGTTACTGATGTGCTCTGAGAAGCAAGAACCAATAAATAACAATTCATCATCAATAGTTATATTATTTAATGATTTAGGAACTTGAATATTTAAATGGTATTGATGCATTTTATAGCAAAGGCAATATTAAATATATTTTTTTTGTTTATAAATTTTAATTTCAATTAATGACATATTGTATTAAAATGATTAAACCTAAAATTCACCATATAGTTTGTTATGAAATGAGCTTGTTTGCTTATGAGTACAATAATGTTAAAATGGCCTTAAAAAAGTATTTTAAACAAATAAAGAACACAAAATTAAAGGTCAACTAGAATTTGAAATAAATTCAGAAAATTTAAATAAAGGGTTATATATTTGTAATACCTTATGTATTGATGGTGTAATTGCTAAAAAATCAGTATTTTAAAATGATAATAAAAATAAAACTATATTTATATATAATTATCACTCTCTTTTTTTTTCAATGCAACAAAAAGGATAAGGATTGCCCAGACTGTGATTGTCCAAATTTCCCTGAAATTACTGGAACTCAAGGAACTGGTGATACCCGAGTAAAAAATAAACAAACTCTGACACCTTTTTTTAATCCAAATAACAGCAACGAAATAGTGTATATTGATGAAGACAATAGAGTGTTTAAGTTGATCAAATACAACTTAACAACAGGTATCAAACAAGTGTTGTTTACCTACAATTCTTACATTGGAGAACCAAAATGGAATAAAAAGGGGTGGATTTTGTTTAGAGGAATTGAAAATCAAATTTGTTTAATTAAAGACAATGGTGATTCCTTAAAAAGAATACAGTGTTATTTAGGGAATAATTATCCTTCTTTTTTCAATAATGACACCTCAATATTTTACAATGTATCTATTGAAAAAAAACCTGGTTCTGCTGGAACTAAATTAATTAATTTTAATGGTAAGATTTTAGATAGTACAAGAACATCATATGACGAAGTAACATTATATTTATCGAGTATTAATGAAAATAACATAATAGCAACAATACATTATAAAAAAGTTGAGAATAAATTGTCAATTATTTATTTTAATTGGGGTGATAAAAAACTAAATTATGTTTATGATTTTGATGCTAATGTAAGAAACAATGTAACTGGAATTTCTTGGCATCCTAATAACGAAGACATAATTTTTAGTATTGATAATTCTGGAATATATAAA
>CAYVDH010000112.1:0-11506 GCA_964450355.1 uncultured Flavobacteriaceae bacterium | reverse complement strand
TCCGTTTCTAAAAGTATGTGCGTTAATTCATGGAAAAGAGAAAATATTTTAGAAGAATACTTTAAGACCAGAAAAGTTCCAAAAAATGTTTGGCTAGGTGTTACAGTGGAAAATTCAAAGACTAAAAACAGAATTGATGCCTTAAGAAATATTGATGCTGAGATTAGATTTTTATCTATTGAACCTCTAATTGGCAATGTTGGTAAATTAAATTTAGAAAATATTCATTGGGTAATAGTTGGTGGTGAGAGTGGTCATAAAGCAAGACCCATGAAACCTGAATGGGCAATTGATATTCAAAGACAATGTGATGAACAAGGTGTTGCATTCTTCTTTAAGCAATGGGGCACTTGGGGAGAAGATGGAGTGAAAAGAAGTAAAAAAGCAAACGGGAGATTTCTCTTAGGTAAAGAATGGAATGAAGAACCAGAAGTAATTATTAATGATGCGATTTAGTTATTTGATTATATGAAAGAAATAGCTAATGAAACAGCTTTTGAAAATCATATCAGAAAAGATATTTTGAATGAAATTATTTCTGAAAACCAAAGCTATAAACTCTTCAATTTTAAAAAAGCAGTTGATGTATTGATTGCAAAGAATGGAGCTAATCCTAAGTTGTTTTTTATAGAGATTAAGTATCATATTGAAAGTAGTGGAAGATTAGGCATCGGACAGGCTCAAGGAAGAGGATTTCAACCAGAGTTATTAAAAGATAAAACTGATTATTTTGAAAATAATTTACGCTGGATTTTAGGAAAAGAGAATAGTGAAGAATATTGGTTTGTTGATAATAATAAAATAAGAGAATATCTAAATGCTGGTGTTATAGATAAAAAACACAATGGAATTACTGCAAAATTTTTTAAAGAAGTTAATTCAATGAATAAAGTTGAATTAATTGATAAAATAAAAGAATGGTTATTTAAAATCTAAAACTATGGCATGGATCCTTTACCCTGAAAATAAACCTACAGAATCAAGACCATATACTGTAAGTATTACTAGACCTTATGGAAGTGGAGATTTTACTTTTACTTACATTGCATATTACAATGTTGAAACTGATGTTTGGTTTAAATATGACCCTTTTAATGAGGATTCGATTGGAGAAAAAATCAATCTCAAAGTAAATGGATGGTTCAATGGAATTGCAACCTTAATAAGATAAAATGCAAAAATACTCCGTAAACCAGCACCTTATTGAAACGCTATTAACTTGGGTAAAATCCGGTGAAATTGCCATTCCAGAAATTCAACGCCCCTTTGTTTGGGATAGTTCCAAAGTACGAGACTTGATGGATAGTTTGTACCAAGGTTTTCCGGTGGGTTATGTCATCGCTTGGCGAAATCCGAATGTGCGATTGAAAGATGGTAGCATGAGCGAAGGCAAAAAAATATTGATCGATGGGCAACAACGTGTAACAGCCTTAACCGCTGCTTTATTGGGTGAATATGTTGTGGATAAAACCTATCAACGTGTAAAAATCAAAATAGCCTTCAATCCTATTTTAGAAAAGTTTGAGGTACAAAACCCTGCTATTTTAAAAGACCATTCTTGGATTCCCAATATTGCAGAAGCGGTAAGTGGGGAGATTAGTATATTGAAACTAGTACGGAATTATTTAGCAGTTAATCCTGAAGCGGATGAAGATTTAGTAGAACGTGCGTTTACGAACTTAATCAATATTCCGAAGAAACAAATAGGAATTATTGAGTTATCGCATGATTTAGACATAGAAACCGTCACGGAAATATTTATCCGAATTAACTCTAAAGGAGTGGTGTTAAGCCAAGCTGATTTTGCGATGAGTAAGATTGCTTCCAATACCGAATACCAAGGAAACGTATTGCGTAAAGCCATTGATTATTTCTGTCATTTGGCCATTTCTCCGGAGTTTTATAAACACATTGTGGATAATGACCCTGATTTTGCTAAAACCGACTTCTTTGCAAAAATGCAGTGGTTAAAATCGGAAAACGAGGATTTATATGATCCTGAATACACGGATTTGATTCGAGTGGCTTTTACCTCTCAATTTAATCGGGGTAGATTGTCTGATTTAGTGAGTTTGTTATCCGGTAGAAATTTTGAAACGCGTTCTTTTGAAGATTCCATTGCTGAGCAATCCTTTGAGAAATTAAAACTAGGTGTTTTTAATTTTATCAATGAAACGCATTTTAAACGTTTTTTAATGATTATCAAATCAGCGGGTTTTATTTCACCCAAGTTGATTCGTTCTCAAAACGCTTTGAATTTTGCGTATATCCTATACTTAAAATTAAGAGAGTTAGGCGTGAATTCGGTTGCTATTGAAAGCTATGTAAAACGTTGGTTTGTCTATTCTGTTTTAACGGGACGTTATTCAGGTTCGCCAGAATCTGTTTTTGATTTTGATATTAAACAAATACACAACCGTCCGTTTGAGGAATATTTAAAAGAGAAAGAGGAGGGAGAATTGTCAGATGCATTTTGGAATGCTTCGTTACCTCAAAGTTTAGATACTTCGGTAGCCAGTAGTCCGTATTTTAATGTGTTTTTAGCTTCGCAAGTAAAAGCTAATGATAGGGGCTTTTTATCGAAAGATGTATTGGTTAGTGACTTAATTTCTTTGCGTGGTGATATTCATCATTTATTTCCAAGAGATTTTTTAAAGAAAAACGGTTTGGATAGAGGAAAATACAATCAAATAGCGAACTATGTTTATATGCAATCTGAAATTAACATCAAAGTAGGAAACAAACCGCCAAAAGAATATTTTGAGTTGGTTACTTCACAAATTGCATCCGAAAATAGATTGGTAAGTGGATTGAGTTCACACGAAGAATTGTTAGCCAATTTAAAAGCTAATTGTGTTCCTGTTGAAATTATGGAAATGGGGTTGGAGGATTATCAAGCTTTCTTGGTGATGAGAAGAAAGTTAATGGCACAGAAGATAAAGGAGTATTATTTTGGGTTGTAGGTAATTAATAACCCTAATTATTTTGTAATACAAACAGTATCAAAAAAATGAAGTTTGCTTTAGTTGAAGGTGTTAAATCTGAAGCTTTAAAAGGAATTAAAGGCTCTTGTCAAAGTTGCGGTTCAGAACTAATTGCAAAATGTGGTGTGCATAAAATAAACCATTGGGCACACAAAAGTAAACGTGTATGCGATTCATGGTGGGAACCGGAAACGGAATGGCATCGGTCATGGAAAAATAATTTTCCTGTTGAATGGCAAGAATTTATTCAATTTGATAATCAAACAAAAGAAAAACATATTGCTGATGTTCGTACTGAAAATGGTCTTGTAATTGAGTTTCAACATTCACATATTACTCCACAAGAACGAAACTTACGAGAAAAGTTTTATAAAAATATGGTTTGGGTTGTTGATGGTACTCGCTTGAAACGAGATTATCCTCGTTTTCTCAAGGGGAGAAATAATTGTTATGAAAATACAATTTTTTATCATACTGACAATCCAAAAATCTTTGATGTTAACTTCGTGGATTGGTGTTTTCCTCCTGCTTGGCTTGAAAGCACTGTTCCTGTTATCTTTGATTTTCTAGGAGATGGAACAATTCACGACCCTGAAAGGATGCGAAATACACTTTATTGTTTATTTCCGCAAGTTGGAGGACATGCTAGAGTTGCTGAGATTTCACGCAAAGCTTTCATTAATTCAACCACAAATGGAGAATGGACAGAACGAGTTGAAAAATTTATAAATGACTTTAGAAAACAAAATGAAATAACACGAAAAGTACATAATCAAACAACGTCTCACTCATCCAATAAAGTAACCTATTCATGGAATGGAATTCCACTCATTGGTGGCTACAAAGAATACAATAAACGCTTTTCAGCATCACAAAAATCTAATGGTAAGAGGAGAAGATAAGCTGCTGCCTAATGACTCCATTCTAACACTTTAGTCGGCGAAAGTCTGTGACTTCGACGCAAAACATATAATGTTCATTAAAAATCAATTGCTTTTTTACCCTCACATCACAAACTTCTCCTTCCCATGCCAACTCAAATTATGCACCGAAGGATAGTGTTTCACTTCTCGGGGTAGCTCGATGCGTTTTCCGGCAAACTGCCTAATACCATACGGGCTTTGGGTTTCTCTGACGGTGGGTGAAACACGAACGATATAGTCTTCTGTAATGGTGAGTAAACCCCTGTCATACGCCCGATGCAACGTAGGTGATAAACAAATACCGTTGCTGATGGTGTCGTCATTGGATAGGCTAAACGGTATGATGTGGCAGGCATCCACCAACTGAGCATTGATGGTCGTTTCGATTTTCATTTCTGAAATACAACATTGATAGCCATACAATCGCGGTATTTCTTTTTTAAAAATACCGCCTCGAATGAATCGTTCTTCCTCCCACTCTTCTTCGCTGAGTTGACTTTCGAGTTGTTTGATTTTACTTTGATAAACTTCTCCGGTTTCTTCTACCATTTGTTGTTTGATTTCCAATTCTAAAGCGTATTGTTTTTCGATTGTTTCAACTTTGTAATGGAAGGTAGCATTCGGGAAATAGGTTTCTACCAATACTTGTTCTAAAAAAGCATTGGTTACTTCATCGGTCATTAATACAAATAGTTCTGGGTCGATTGCTGCGAAAGCCACATTGTCTTTTAAACTGTTTAAGGTGCTAATGCTTTTTAAAGAGGCCGCTCCTTTTGACAAAAAGGTTAGTTTCCAAAATGGTTCTGATTTAGAATAAAAAAAAGGCAATACAAAATTGCATGTGTGATTCGTCGTGACCAAGGTTTGCCAGTTGCTTTTGAATGCCAAGACCAATTCGGGTGTAATGTCAATTCGATTGGAAAGAATTTCCCTTTTTCGAATCAACTGTAAAACCGATAGCAATAAAATTGGTTTATGGGGTGCTTTTCCCAATTCTCTGTGCGAAGAACGGTTCAACTTTTTAAAATAATGGCTGTATTTGTTTAAAGTTGGTTGGTTTGTCATGTTACTTTCAATGATTGTATAAAAGTAGTTGTATTCTTTTAGATTTGAAAGTAATGTGCTATTTTTGGTAAACCCTCGAGGGGTTTAAAATCATATTGTTACTTTCAAAGGCCAAAGTGAAAATGAAGATTATGAAGCCAATGAAACAAGCTTTTTAAAAAGTAATCGAAATGGCAAAATTTTTAACAGGAAACAAACTCAATACAAAAATTGAGAAAATATTTGAAAATGCAGAAAACAGCATAATTCTGATTTCACCCTATATTAAATTGCATGATCGATATATCTCTGTTCTTCAGACAAAAAAAGACAATCCTAAACTTGATATAACCATTGTATTTGGAAAAAACGAAAATGATTTATCGAAAAGTATGAAAGAGGAAGATTTTAATTTCTTTAAAGATTTTCCTAATATTGAAATTCGATATGAAAAACGTTTGCATGCAAAGTATTATGCCAATGAAGAAAGTGCTATATTAACTTCTATGAACCTATATAGTTTTTCGCAAGACAATAATATTGAAGCAGGTGTATTATTTACAACAGTTGACAAAGTTGATAGTGAAGCATGGGAGTATTTTAATCGTGTGATTGATCAATCTGAACTGCTGTTTCAAAGAAATGCCATTTTTAAAAAAGCAAATTTTGGTTTAACTTCTAAATATAAAGAATCGAAAACGGAAGTAGACAAACTTAGCGAATTTTTTGCCGGTAAATCAAAGTCGGTTTATAAAGAACGTTATATAACCAAGTCTGCTGAAGTAAAAAAAATAATCATTTCAACAAACGAATCCGTACCCTTGGGCTATTGCATTCGCACGGGTATAAGGATTCCATTTAATCCGAAGCAGCCCATGTCGGCAGACGCTTTCACCAGTTGGTCGCAATATAAGAACCAGGATTATGCTGAAAAGTTTTGTCATTTTTCAGGGGAGGCTTCGCATGGAGAAACAACTTTTGCTAAACCAATTTTACGGAAGCATTGGAAGGCAGCGAAGGAAGTTTTTGATTTGTAAGGGTTATAAGAAATAAAAATAACCAACTCTAAAAATTCGTAAGACTTCGTGTCTATAACCTACAAGTAATTTAAATAACATTTATAATACCAACAAAATAAGTAGAAATTATGTTTACGGTGTTTATTCTTATTATCATAATCTTGGTCATATCATATCACTATCTACTTTGGTATGAGAAGAAAAAATACCAAAACACTACCTATCTTTCCAATCTTGAACAAATTTCTCTGTTTTTTGAAACCCTTTCACAATTAGATGATTACATCACTTGGGTGCATCGCGATGCCATTAAACAACAGTTTGCAGCGGTTGGAAAGTACTTTAAACACAAAACCGCTTTTTACAAAAAAGAAGAAAAAGTAAAAAAGTTCAATGACCTTTATTCTCATTTTGACGACTACATCAGTAATTACAACAAAAACTATGTACACACTCAGAAAGAAAAACTCAGCAGCTATTTTGACGACATAGAAGAGAAACCTTTAGACGACCAACAACGAACAGCCGTACTCACGGATGAATATTCTAATTTAATCATTGCCGGAGCCGGTTCGGGTAAGACGTTGACTATACTGGGGAAAGTAAAGTACTTACTGGAGCAGAAAAAGGTGAAACCTGAAAACATTCTCTTGCTTTCGTTTACCAAAAAGACGGTTGATGAACTCAATGAACGACTGCAAAAAATGGGTTTGAATGCACGAGCCACCACTTTTCATAAACTCGGTTACGACAGTATCAATAAACACCAAACCACTCTACCGGTTGTGACCAATGAAAACACCATCGGTAAAATCATCAAAACCTATTTAGAAGAGGAACTTATAGAGCAACCGGAGGCTTTAAAGGCATTTGTGGAGTATGTGGCTTGCTTTATGAATATTCCGGAGGAACACGATAGTTATGATTCATTGGGTGAAAAATTAGATACGGAAAAAGGAATTGATTTTGAAACCTTACAATCAAAATGTGCCCCTGAACCGTTGAATAAAGTTGCCAAAGCTTCTTTGGATTCGATGCAAGGGGAAAGGGTTAAAAGCATTGAAGAACTGACCATTGCCAACTTTTTATACTTAAATGGAATTGAATACGAATATGAAAAACAATATCCTTATGGCGATGTGGTCTATCAACCGGATTTCTATTTGAACGATTACGACATTTATTTGGAACATTTTGGTGTGGATGAAGATAACAAAGCAAAATGGCTTAAACCTTTTAAGGAAAAGGAATATGTCGAAACAATGGAGTTAAAAAGAGAAAAGCACAAAAAATACGGCACTAAACTAATTGAAACTTATTCCTATTACAATCGTGATAAAGTGCTACTGGACAAGCTCAAAGAATTGTTGGAAAATGAACAGGTTGTTTTTAAGCCCCGTGATGTAAAAAGTATTTACACAAAAGTCACCGAAAAAGAAAACAACTTTGGGCAAGAAATTACCAAACTGATTGAAACGTTTATCAATTTGAGTAAATCAAGACAACTAACCTATGCCGCAATAACCAACCTTTTTTTGGATCAAAAAAAACAGCCCAATTCGTTCATGCGTGAACGACAAAAACTCTTTTTGGCGTTTGCTCTTCCCATTTTAAAAAAATATGACCAAACTTTGAAAGCGTCAAATGAAATTGATTTTAATGACATGATTAATTGGGCAACAGACCTCATTCAACAGAACCAACCTAACCTCTCCTATCAATACATTATCATTGATGAATACCAAGACATTTCCTATTCGCGGTTTAATCTTATCAAAACCATTCGTGAACTATCGGGTGCTCGTTTGATTTGTGTGGGAGACGATTGGCAATCCATCTATCGCTTTGCGGGAAGTGATATTTCATTATTCAGTCATTTTGAAAAGTATGTAGGCAAACACGAACAATTGTTTATCGAGCAAACCTATCGCAATGCCCAATCGTTAATTGATATCACTGCAAACTACATTCAAAAAAACAAGAAACAAATTCCTAAAAATCCGAAGTCTAAAAAAGAACCTTTAGAAAACCCGATTCAATTTGTATATTATACACCCGATAATGCGGATGCTGTTTTTATTCGTGAAGTAGAAGCTCTGATAGAAAAAAACGGAACCAAGCCAATTTTGGTTTTAGGGCGTCATGGTTTTGACATCAATGAATTTATTAAGCTTACTCCCAACAGCAGGATATTGTACAACGAACGAAATGATAAAGTAATCATTAAAGGATTAGAGCCTATCGATATGAAGTACATTACCGTCCATAAATCAAAAGGCTTAGAAGCGGATAATGTGATTGTGCTCAATTTAAAAAATCATTTATTGGGCTTTCCCAATAAAATGACAGATGACCCGATGTTGTCCTTATTACTCAGTGATGATGAAGAATTTCGTTTTGCTGAAGAACGAAGGTTGTTTTATGTAGCCTTAACAAGAACGAAAAATAAAGTGGTTTTGCTCATTCCAACGGATGTTTCTTTATTTGCCGAAGAGTTACTTTCCGACAATGGCTTTCTGTTAAGTGCCAATCATGATAAAATCAGTAAAACGAATTGTCCGTATTGTCAAACCGGTTATTTGGTGGTGCGACAAAACCCGTTAAAGAATAATCAGTTTTTAGGTTGTTCGCACTATCCGAGTTGTAACCAAACCTTCAACGACATTGCTATTTTAGAAAACACGCTACTTTGTTCGAGTTGCAATAGCGGTTTTATGACCAAGCGAACAGGTCAATATGGTGATTTTTTGGGTTGTACTAATTATCCGAAGTGTAGGAATACGATTAGATTGTAGGTGGGTGAACGTTTCAACCCTCGAAGGGTTTGGAACCCTTCGAGGGTTTTTAATACCATTGTTTAAAAAATTTACAGTAAATTTAAAACCTAAAATTAATGCATTTGAGAGCCTCTAAACGCTATTCCATCCATTCTAACACTTTAGAATTGTATGTAAAAAAATCACCGCTACCGGTTCGTGGCACTTTTTTAGTATTGGCGATACTGTGTATTGCATTACCGTTGTTGGGTATTGGGATGAATATGGCAGCGAGAAATGATTTTCATATTCGTTATGTGATTCTTTTAGGTGTCTTCTCGTTGATTGGTTTCTTTTTTATTCGTTTATATCTTTGGAATACATATGGGAAAGAAGTGATTGTGATGGAAGATACTAAGGTTTCTTATTATGCGGATTATCGTTATTTTAAAGGTAATCAACAACAAATTGTCTTTGAAACGCTAACGTTTGATTTTACTGCCATCGGTTTTCAAGATGAAGCGTTAGGTAATTTACTAATTATTGCATCTGATACTGAATTTATTCAATCGGGGGTTAATATACCTATTGCTGATTTGACAGAGCTTATTCAATCTTTGGAAAGAATGAGGGATGCTGAAATAAGTATAGCCTGACGAAGGGTTGGCTAGAGAAATGCTTCCTGCGTCAGCATGACAAAGGGGGTGGATATTAACCCTCGAAGGGTTTGGAACGCTTCGAGGGTTGGGTTGTTAGGTTAACTCCACGCTTCCTCATACCCATCAAACAATGTTTGTTGATAGACATCGCCGTTGAATTTGTTGATTAATTCGCGGATAAACTCGTAGTGTTTGACATATTGGTTGGGGATGAAGAGCAATTGAATTTGCTTTCTTTTCAATAGCTCCATTTTAAGAGCATCGGATTTCATGGTTTTTTTGTGGTGGTAATGCTCTAATCCGTTCAATTCAAAAACTACTTTGGGTTCATTGTTTTGAAAGAGCACGCCATCCAATTCCTTTTTATTCACCAACGGATTGTTTTTTTCCTCCGGAAACAAGTCCACCACTTTTACATTTCGCCTAAAACGGGTATCCTTGAGCGAACAATAGTGCTGCATGGTTTTGTAAAATTCATCTTCAAACATTGAATTGTTGGAAAAACCAATGGTTAGTTTATTCACGGTACTTTGCGTCACGTGGGTGGTTCCATTCTTAGCGGCATAGTCAATCAAGGCATACAAATCATCGTCTTTACGGGATAAGACATCAATGGCTTTTAAATCGGTTACCACAATCAAGTTTTCTTTGGCTCGGGTGATGCCTACGTTAATCAATTGGCTGTTGTTCTTGATCCAGTCGTAGGTTTTTCGGCTGGTCTTGGTGGACAAAGCGGTAGAAATGATAATGGTCTTGTTTTCCTGTCCTTGTACTTTGTGAATGGTGCCACAACTTACGGAGTCAGCAATTACACCGGCTGCTTTGGCTTGGGTCACATAATGCTGAAGTACTTCTTCTTGGTTCCTAAAGGGTGTGAGAATGAATACATCAGTCAACTTGTTATATTTGATGTATTTGACAATTTCAACGGTTTCTTCTAGTTGTGCGTTTTTATGCTTTTGGTTGGCATTGGTCACCGCAAGCAATTGGATGCTTCCATTTTCTTTGATGGCCGAGAGGTTCAACCGTTGCTCATAAAAACGCTTGTTGGAATACTCTATAATTTTTTTTCCACAGCGGTAATGATAGCTCAATAAAATTTCCCTCGAAATGCTGTCCATCTTTTTATAAGCCGACAAAATGGAGTGATGGTAGTAACTGTAATCTGTATCGATGTTCAGCTGCTTCATCAGTTTATCATTCTTGAACTCATCAAATAGGATAATGGGTTGCAGTTGGTTGGTATCGCCTATCAACACCATGTTTTTACATTTGGAAATAGGCACTAAACTGGTGGGAATATCACATTGTCCCGCTTCGTCGATGGTCAATAAATCAAATTTAAACTTTTGTCCCAAACGGCGGCTGGAGAGATTAGTTGTTAAAATAATCGGAAATACTTTGGTGAACTTTTCGAGGTTTTTATCATCGCTCAACCAGGTTTTAAATGCTTTGATTTGCTCATTTTCTTCCTCGATTTGGAGAATTTCAATTAATTCTATGTAGTCTTTCGTTTTTAATCGCTTGATGTACTTTAACGATTCAAAGTAGAAAAATTGAAGCAATTTAAAATTCCCGTCAATGATTTCAAAAATGCCTTTGACATCTTCGTCTTTCGTTTCCGGAATGGAATGTACTTTCTTTTCCAGTTTTTCTTTTTCCAATTTTAATAGATAATAATCTCCTCTTGACAACAATCCATTGATAAATTCTAAATTCTGTTGTAAATCAGTCCGTTCTTCATACTGCTGTAACTTTTCGACCAAACGTTTGTTTCGCTCTTTTGAATTTTCTTTCAGATTCAGCAAAAGCGATTCTTTGGGTACATCAGTCGTTTCAAATTCATACAGCTTTTTGATGGTTTGAAGGGCTTCCAATGTACATTCCTTATTTCCTAACCGAATAAAGGGAAGAATAATTGCTTTGTCGCGGTACTTCCCTAACGTTAATTTTTCTTTGATGCCATCAATCGGGACATTGTTGTTGGAAGAAATCAATAACGTTTTATTATTGGTAAGGCAATTGACGACAATATTTAAAATGGTTTGTGTTTTTCCGGTTCCGGGTGGACCTTGCACATACGTAATCGGATATTTGAGTGAATTATAAATGGTGCGTAAC
>CAYVDH010000111.1:0-11540 GCA_964450355.1 uncultured Flavobacteriaceae bacterium | reverse complement strand
AAAATTATGAAAAACCTCAACAGCAGTAGCTGCCGGAAGTGCTTTCTTGAAATTTACATCAAAAACTTCAGTTGCCATTAAAGTTAAAACCGGACGCATTCTTTTTCCGCCTAAACGCAAAATATAATCTATCGGCTCATAAAGATTCTTAGGTTCTTTCAGAATTATTTGACTTTCCAGATAGGTAATAAATTGTTCTTGATAAACCGTTATCGAGTGCATTTGCAGAGTGTTTTTTGAATTTATATGGGATACAAAGAAAATCAAAAAAAGCCGAAAGCCGAAACCTGATGAATAAATCAATCAAAAAACAAATGTTAAATAATTGTAAATACTTTGGAAACTATTTCGGTATTAAAAGTTTCCTATTTACATTTGCCAACGAAAACAGAACTTGAATAAATGAAAACGAAGATTATAGAAAAAGCAACAGAATTGTTTTTAAAGTTAGGCTTTAAAAGCATTACCATGGATGATATTGCCAACGAAATGGCGATTTCGAAGAAAACCATTTACAAGTTTTTTTGCAACAAAGAGGTTTTGATTGAAGAAACAGTTGAAAAGGTTCACAATGATATTCATCACACGATGTCGGAAATATTTCAGCAAAACCACAATGCAATTGAAGAAAATTTTGAAATAAGACGGACGTTTAAGGAACTGTTTAAATCCTCGGAAACTTCGCCGGTGTATCAGTTGAAAAAACATTATCCGGAAATTTACGATAAGGTATATTCGAGACAGGTTGACGAATGCAAGATCTGGTTCAGAACAAACATTGAAAAAGGGATTGCACAAGGTTTGTATCGTTCGGAAGTGGATATTGAACTGTATTCAAAATTTTATTATCTGCTGATTTTTCAAATCAATGAATCCACCATTCTTGAAAAGGAAGCCTCCGCCTTAGAACTAAAAGCACTAGAATATCACACGAGAGCTTTATCAACTTCCAACGGCGTTGAAGAACTTGAAAAACAATTATCTAATCCCAATATATAATCATCAATCAATGAAAAAAACAATTTTTATGTTAATAGCCTTTACTTTATCAGTAAATGCACAGGAAGTAAAAATGCTTTCGTTAAAAGACGCAATCAACTATGCGTTACAAAACAAATCGGAAGCAATTAAGGCAAATCTGGCGGTTGAAAATTCCGAGTATCAGATTCAGGAAGTCCGTTCACAGGCATTGCCGCAAATTTCGGCTAACGGGAATCTAACCTATAATCCTATTATACAGCAAACGGTTATAGATGGAGCTTCGTTTGGACAACCCGGAACGACTATTCAGGCTGAATTTGGACAAAAATGGACTTCTGTTGCGGGTGTATCGCTAACGCAAAACATCTTTAATCAACAGGTATTCACAGGGTTAAAGGCTGCCAAAACCACCCGGGAGTTTTACAAAATCAACAAGGATTTAACAGACGAGCAAGTGATAGAACGAGTGGCAAATGCTTATTATCAGGTGTATCTGCAACGTCAAAAACTAACGGTTATAGAAAACAATCTGAAAAACACCACTAAAGTTAAAGAAATTATTAAAAATCTGTTTGATAACGGTTTGGCCAAAAAGATTGATTTGGACAGGATTACCGTTACACTGAATAACATTACCACTACGCGTCAACAGTTGTTGAACGCTGTTGAGGTTCAGGAAAATGCTTTAAAATTCTATATGGGTATGCCCATGGATGAAAAAATTACGATACCTGATTCGGAAGTGGAAGTAACCCCACTTCAGTTGGAAGAATCTGCGAATACTGCTCTACGCTCTGAATACAAGCTGTTAGAGTCTCAAAAAAGTTTGCTGGAGCTGAACAAGCAAGCCATGAAATCTCTTTATTATCCTACGCTGTCACTTACAGCAGGCTATAACTATATCGGTCAGGGACCGCAGATGCCATGGGGGGCAAGACCTTCTGATAAGGTATACTGGTCCGATTTCTCTTCTGTCGGTTTAAATTTGAATATTCCGATTTTTACAGGTTTTGGAACCCGTGCCAAAGTACGTCAGGCGGATATTGATGTCCGTGAGGCAGAAGCTGATTTGGCAGACACAAAATTGTCTTTGGATCTGGCCTATAAAAATGCGAAAACACAAATTGAAAACAGTCTGATTACGATTGAAAATCAAAGACAAAACGTAACGTTAGCCCAGGAAGTGCTGGACAATACACAAAATAATTATGTTAACGGGCTAGCAACACTCACAGACCTTTTGGATGCTGAAAATTCTTTGGTAGAGTCCCAAAACAATTACAATAATGCATTGTTAGAATATAAATTAGCAGAAATTCAGTTAATCAAATCAAAAGGAGAATTAAAAACACTAATTAATTAATCAACATAAAATGAAAAAAGTATTATACATAGGAATAGTCGTTGCAGTTCTGGCATTATTTGGCTTTATACTCAACAACAACAAGGAAAAGAATGAAGCGGAAACTGCAATTGTAGGGCAGAAAAATACTTCTGTTGCAGTAAAGACAGCAACCGTAAAAAGCGAAATTGTTTCGACTGATTTTGTTGCCAACGGAAATTTTTCCCCTTATCAGGAACTTAACTTTTCGGCTGAAAATTCAGGAAGGGTTACACAGGTTTTGGTAAGAGAAGGCAGTGTTGTGAAAATCGGGCAAACATTAGCTATCATTAAAGGAGATAAACTTTCGGTTGATGTGCAAAGTGCCAAAGCAGCGTATCAAACGGCATTAACTGATAGTCAGCGTTTTGAAAATGCTTTTAAAACGGGAGGGGTAACGCAGCAGCAATTAGATCAGGCCAAGTTGAATTTAGCAAATGCGAAAGCAAGATTAGACCAGGCCAACATCAGTTTTGGCGATGCGACAATCAGAGCGACCATAAACGGAATTGTAAACAAAAAATATATCGAACCGGGTTCTGTGGTTTCTTCGGGAACCCAGTTGTTTGATTTAGTTAATGTTTCTAAATTAAAACTGAAAGTTACAGTCAGTGAAAATCAAATTGCTTCATTAAAAACAGGCTCTGCCGTAAAAGTAAAAGCAAGTGTTTATCCGGATAAGGAATTTTCGGGGAAAATTACTTTCATTGCTCCGGTGGCTGATGCCTCACTGAACTTTCCGGTGGAGATTGAAATAACAAATAGTGGAGACAACGATTTGAAAGCAGGAATGTATGGAACGGCTCATTTTGAAGCTGAGGAAAAACAAAAAATACCTTTAAAAGTTGTTCCGAGAACGGCTTTTGTAGGGAGCGTCAGCAACAATGAAGTGTTTGTTGTTAAAAACAATGTTGCGAAACTCACAAAAATTGTTTCGGGAAGAATTTTCGGCGATAAGGTAGAAGTTTTAGACGGATTGAACGAAGGCGATACGGTGGTTACAGGCGGTCAGATAAACCTGACAGACGGTGCTAATGTATCGATCATAAAATAAATTAACAGTTAACGTAATTCTGAAACATGAAAATAGCAGAAATATCCATAAAAAGACCCACTATCATAGCTGTATTGTTTATCATCCTTACGTTGGGAGGTATCTTCAGTTATACGCAACTGGGTTATGAGCTGGTTCCGAAATTTGAAATCAATGTTGTAACGGTTTCTACCATTTATCCTGGAGCTTCCCCTTCAGAAGTTGAAAATACGGTTACCAAAAAAATAGAAGATGCGATTGCCTCTTTGGAAAACGTGAAAAAAGTAGAATCAAAATCATTCGAAAGCTTGTCGTTGGTAATGATTACGCTGACCGCTGATGCTAATGCCGATTATTCGCTGAATGATGCCCAACGAAAAATCAATGCGGTTTTAAAGGATTTGCCGGACGATGTTGATCCTCCTTCGCTCAGCAAATTCTCGATAAGTGATTTACCCATTATTACTATCGGAGCAACGTCTGATATGGACGAAATTCTTTTCTATGATTTGCTGGACAAAAAAATCCAGCCTATATTATCCCGTGTAAACGGAGTTGCCCAGGTAAATTTAGTAGGCGGTGAAGAACGTGAAATCCAGGTAAGCCTGGATGCCAAAAAACTGCAGGGTTACCAGATTTCAGTTCCACAGGTTCAGCAAATGATCCTGGCTTCGAATTTAGATTTCCCTACCGGGAACGTAAAAACGAGAGAAAACAGTACTTTGATTCGTCTCTCAGGAAAGTATAAAAATGTAGAAGAACTGCGAAATTTGGTTATTTCGTCCAAAAACGGCATTCAAATCCGTTTAGGAGATGTTGCGGATGTTCAGGATTCGCAAAAAGAAGTAGAAAAAATTGCCCGAATCAATCAAAAAAGTGCTATCCTGTTACAAGTTATTAAACAATCGGATGCGAATGCAGTGGCGGTAAGTGAAGCAATTCAAAAAGCCGTTGTTCAGATTGAAGCGGATTATAAAGCCGATGGTGTAAAGCTGAATATTGCAGATGACACCACGGAATTTACCCTTGTTGCGGCCAATGCGGTAATGAAAGATTTATTTATTGCGATTTTGCTGGTAGCCTTTGTGATGCTGTTCTTTCTGCACAGTTTCAGAAACGCCCTGATTGTGATGGTTTCGATTCCTGTGTCGCTGATTGCCACTTTTATCGGAATAAGCCTGTTGGGCTATACGCTTAATCTGATGAGTTTGTTAGGGCTGTCCCTTGTTGTAGGTATCCTGGTGGATGATGCGATTGTTGTTCTGGAAAACATCCACAGGCACATGGAGATGGGCAAAAACAAAGTGCGGGCGGCTTATGACGGAGCTTCTGAAATCGGGTTTACGGTAACGGCCATTACACTGGTAATCATCGTGGTATTTTTACCGATTGCGATGAGTACGGGATTAGTTTCCAATATTATTACCCAGTTTTGTATGACGGTTGTTATTGCAACACTGTTATCGCTGTTGGCTTCTTTTACAATTGTTCCATGGTTGTTTTCACGCTACGGAAAACTGGAACACATTACTAAAAGAACTTTTTTCGGAAGGGTTATTCTTTCTTTTGAAGCCGGTTTGGATAAATTCACACACTGGGTAACAGGAATTTTAGAGTGGTCATTAAAATTTAAGAAAACAACGCTGTTAATAGTACTGGTTCTGTTTTTTGCTTCTTTCGGTTTAGTTGGAGGCGGATATATCGGGGGTGAATTTTTTGCCAAAATTGATAAAGGCGAATTTATGGTTCAGATAGAATTGCCAAAAGATGCCTCTATCGAACAATCTAACTTTATGGCCCAAAAAGCAGAAAACTTTTTGAGCAGTAAAAAAGAGGTTATCGGTTTGATTACTACCGTTGGACAAACCAGTGACGGTTTTGGAGGTTCGCAAACCACGGTTTATAAATCGGAAATTAAAGTAACGCTGAACGACAAATCGGAACGTGAGGACAACACTTTTGTATATGCTGCCAAAATCAAACGTGAGCTTGAAAAAGAGCTGGTGGATGCAAAAGTAAAAACGGTTTCTGTTGGTTTATTCGGAGCGGATCAGGCACCGTTAATGTTAACGGTAACAGGCTCTTCACAAAAAGACGCGATGGATTTTGCTGAAAAAGCGGCGGCGGAACTTCGTAAAATCAGTGGAGCAACGGAAGTAAAATTAACTTCGGAAGATGGAAACCCTGAAATTAATGTTCAGGTAGACCGTGATAAAATGGCTGCTTTAGGTTTGGATTTAAGCACTGTCGGGATGACCATGCAAACGGCATTCAGCGGAAATTCAGATGGTAAATTCAGAGCGGGAGAATACGAATATGATATTAACATCCGGTATAATGAGTTTGACCGTTCTGACTTTAACGACGTAAGCGAACTGATTTTTGTAAATAATGCGGGTCAGCAAATCAAATTGTCGCAATTTGCAACCGTTACGCAAAGTTCGGGTCCCAGTTTGTTAGAACGCAGGGATAAAACACCTTCTGTTAACGTTGAAGCACAAACTGTCGGACGTCCGTCCGGTACGGTTGCAGCAGAATGGGAAGCAGTTTTTTCTAAAATGGATCGCCCGGCGGGTGTGAATTACATCTGGGGCGGTGATATGGAAAATCAAACGGAAGGTTTCGGAACATTAGGTTATGCGTTATTGGCTGCGATTATATTGGTTTACCTGGTAATGGTAGCTCTTTATAACAGTTTTGTAACGCCTTTTGTAGTACTGTTTTCCATTCCGCTTTCCTTTATCGGAGCCTTGGTGGCTCTGGCCTTAACCAATAATTCATTAAACGTATTTACCATTTTGGGAATCATTATGCTTATTGGTTTGGTGTGTAAAAATGCGATTTTATTAGTCGATTTTGCAAATCACCGGAAAGAGGCAGGCGAAAGTACACACGATGCACTGGTTCAGGCAAACCACGCCCGTCTGCGTCCTATTTTGATGACTACCATTGCCATGGTATTCGGTATGGTACCCATTGCTCTTGCTTCAGGTGCAGCGGCTGAAATGAATAACGGACTGGCCTGGGTAATCATCGGAGGATTAATTTCGTCTTTGTTCCTTACGCTTGTTATTGTTCCGGTTGTTTACAGCATTTTTGACAGTATTATTGTTCGTTTCAATAAAAATAAAAAAGAAGTAAATTATGAGGTAGAAATGACCGCTGAATATATTCCCGCAGAAGTGAGCGAAGACGGTTTTACCTCAAAACATATATAAAACATAATTCCACAAACAAATTAACCCGATTACACCACGTGAAAGCGTGGTTTTTTTTATCTTGCACAAAATATTTTACATGAAAACATTCAGAATCAGTTGCTTTTTTTTAACCTCCTTTTTGGTACTAAGTTGTGTCAAAGAAGAAACCCAATCCATCAAAATTAAAGATCAATATAAAATAGAATTGCCCAAAACACTTTCCAAAGCAGATAATCTGCATGAAGATGCTTCGTTGCAATATCAAAATCTATTTAGTGAATTTTATACAATTGTGATTGATGAACCCATTTCTGATTTCAATGATTTAGTTACTCAAGATGAGTATTTAGCAGAAAGCTACAAGCCCAATTTAACCGGATATTCTAATTTATTAAAAGATAATTTATCAGCTTCTATTAAAAATGGAAAATTCTCCAACTTTGAAGACACTAAAATCAACGGAATGGACGCAAAACTCATGAACGTAAGCGGAACAGTGGATGGAATTGACGTCTATTATCAATTTGGATTTATAAAAGGATTAGAAAAATATTACCAAATTGTCAATTGGACAGAACTAAAGCGAAAAGAAGATCATTCCGTAGCAATGGAAAAAATCATTTCATCCTTTAAAGAATTAAATCGTACTAAAAAGAAAAGACAATAAAAAAAGAGCTTCAGAAATGAAGCTCTTTTTAAGGTTGAGTTTAGGTACAGTTAATTTTTGTTCACTTGCACAATAGCACCTTGCGACCATTTTTTCACTTGTGCAATTCTACTATCAGAATAATCAACTTCTGCTAAATCTGAACCGGTCCAAAAAAACCATTTCCCAACTTTCATTCCGTCTTGGTATTGACCCATAGCAACTTTCTTACCACTTTCGTCATAAGAAACCCATTGACCGTGCACTTTTCCGTCTTTATAAAAACCTTCTTGTTGCACTTGACCATTATCGTGATAAAAAGTTGATTTAACCATTTGGTCAACCACTTCGTGTTTTGCATTATCTTCTTGAGCAAATAATGCTCCTGAAACTACCAGCATTGCTGTAATAAATATCTTTTTCATACTCTTTTGTTTTAGCAGGTTAACAATTACAAAACAAATTTACACAAAAGTTTACATTAAAAAAACTTTTTGGTAACAATTTGGTAACATAAGATGAAAACTTAACATTGGAAAATCGGCATCAAACAAAAAAAACAATGCTAATGCATTGTTTTTAAATTACTTATGCCTATAAAATCATTTCAACAAGGCATCCAGTTTTTTTCTTAAATCGGGATTTGAAGGTCTAGACGCATCAGCTTCTAGTACATTTCCTGACGGATCAATCAATATAAATCTTGGAATACCTTGAATACCATAATCTTTTACAAATTGGGAATTCCAATCCATATCGGCAAACAATTGTACACCGCCTAATTCTTTTTGACTTACCATATTTTTCCATTTCTCATAATCTTTTTTAGCATCAATAGAAATACTGACAAACACAATATTCTTATTATGATAATCCGCTTCTACTTTTTTCAAATGCGGTATTTCAGCCAAACAAGGGCCGCACCAAGTTGCCCAAACATCAATGTAAACGTATTTCCCTTTAAAATCTGACAACGAACTCATTCCGCCTTTGTGGTTTTCATAGGTAAATGTAGGCGAAGGCTTTCCAACCATTTTTTTGGCAACCATGGCACTAGCTCGCATTTGCTTAATCATACCATATTCTTGATTGGCTCTTTTGGTCATAACTGTTCTAAAGTTCTCATCTAATTGAGCATCACTGAAAAGTTTTGCATCGCTGGCTTTTTTGGCTTCAAATGCTTTCTCAAAAGCGGCTTCGTCATCAACCGTAAAATGTTGTATTTCAAACTGTTCATCGTCTAGTGCTTTTTTTGCCAAAACATTATTTTCTAAGGAACCGTTACCTTGGTATGAAATCGACTCGTCAAACTCTTTGGCGTTTAAAGTCATTACTAAATCAAAACCGTTTTTCAAATACAATTGGGTGTATTCACTGCCATCAAAAAACTGATAAAACCCGGTAGTCACCTCAAAAGTGTCTGTAAAAAGACCTTTGTTGTTTACCGCAATTTTTTTTACAAACTTCTGTGCTCCATGAATCGTAATTGTATCACCCACTCTATTATCAATTTTTGCTGTAAATGTCATTTGTGCAAAAGTACTCAACGACATAAAAATTACGGAAAGGAAAATTCCAACGAATTGCAACTTGTTTTTCATCATGTATTATTTAAGTACATCAAATATACTTGTTTTTTTCAAGATTCTGATAACGACAACTTTTAGAATATGTTTAGATTCAAAATACATCTTAATAATTTACCAAAATTGGTATAAAAAAACTTCGCCCCTACACTATCCCTTCAGTATCCCTAAAGTATCCCTGAATGATCCCTACACTATACCCTTCCTAAAATAGCTATACAGATGCATAAATAAATTCTGTGGAAGTTATACAACTCTAGTTTTAATGCTATGCCTGCTCTACGGTTGGCTGTTATCTTTTGGCCATTGGTTGTTGACTGATAATAGCGATTGTTTTACCTCATTTTCTATTTACTCTTTACCTTTTACCTCAAAAAATAAAATTTCTTCAAACAAAATACTACTTTTGCAACTCAAAAAAATTCGAATCAAAATGTATAGAAGTCATACTTGTGGGGAATTAAACCGTTCACATATCAATACAGAAGTTACCTTAGCCGGATGGGTGCAAAAATCACGTGATAAAGGATTTATGAATTGGGTAGATTTACGTGATCGTTACGGCATTACGCAATTGATTTTTGACGAAAGCCGTACCGAAAAATCGGTTTTTGAAGCCGCTAAAACACTTGGTCGTGAATTCGTAATTCAAGTAAAAGGAACCGTTATTGAACGCGAAGCCAAAAACAAAAATATTCCAACCGGAGATATTGAAATTTTAGTTTCAGAACTAACGATATTAAATGCGGCACAACTTCCCCCTTTCACCATTGAAGATGAGACTGATGGTGGTGAAGACATTCGAATGAAATATCGCTATTTAGACATTCGTAGAAATCCGGTGAAAAACTCCTTGATTTTCCGACATAAAGTGTCGATGGAAGTGCGTAATTATTTATCCAATCATGGTTTTTGCGAAATAGAAACACCTTATTTAATTAAATCTACTCCCGAAGGAGCAAGAGATTTCGTTGTGCCAAGTAGAATGAACGAAGGACAATTTTATGCTCTACCACAATCGCCACAAACCTTCAAACAATTGTTGATGGTGGGCGGAATGGATAAATATTTTCAAATTGTAAAATGTTTTAGAGACGAAGATTTACGTGCTGACCGTCAACCGGAATTCACTCAAATCGATTGCGAAATGGCATTTGTGGAACAAGAAGACATTTTAAATGTATTTGAAGGCCTAACGCGACATTTATTAAAAGAAATCAAAGGTGTTGAAGTAGAGAAATTCCCAAGAATTACCTATGATTATGCCATGAAAACTTACGGAAACGACAAACCGGACATTCGTTTTGACATGAAATTCGGAGAGTTAAATGCAGTTGCTCAACACAAAGATTTTCCGGTATTTAATGCTGCTGAATTGGTAGTTGGAATTGCCGTACCCGGTTGTGCCTCGTATTCCCGAAAAGAAATTGATGCGTTGATTGATTGGATCAAACGTCCGCAAATCGGTGCTACCGGAATGGTGTATGTAAAATATGAATTAGACGGAAGTCTAAAATCATCTGTTGATAAATTTTATGACGAAGCTGATTTGAAAAAATGGGCCGAAATCACAAATGCCAAACCGGGGGATTTAATTTTAATTCTTTCCGGAAAAGCGGATAAAACCAGAACACAATTATCGGCTCTTCGTATGGAAGTGGCCACTCGTTTATGCTTGCGAAAACCGGACGAATTTGCTCCACTTTGGGTAGTCGATTTTCCGTTGTTAGAATGGGACGAAGATTCGCAACGCTACCACGCCATGCACCATCCGTTCACATCACCCAAACCGGAAGATATGAAATTGATAGAAACCGAACCCGGAAAAGTGCGTGCCAATGCTTATGATATGGTGTTAAACGGAAACGAAATCGGTGGAGGTTCCATTCGTATTCACGACCGTGATTTACAAAGCAGAATGTTTTCGTTGTTAGGATTCACACCGGAACAAGCCGAAAACCAATTCGGATTCTTGATGAATGCGTTCCAATTCGGAGCACCACCACACGGAGGTTTAGCATTCGGATTAGATCGTTTGGTAGCCATTTTGGGCGGACAAGAAACCATTCGTGATTTCATTGCTTTCCCAAAAAACAACAGCGGTCGCGATGTAATGATTGATGCTCCATCTTTTATTGATGAAGCACAATTGAACGAATTGCATATTAAATTAGACATAAAATAGCACTATGAAAAATATCCTTCGCCTACTCTTTTTCGCTGCAATAGCCTTTGTTGCCTATGGTTATTATGAAAAAAACACCATCGGAACAGCAGGCGATAAATGGGTTGGAATTGGCGTACTAATCATTGCATTGGTCTGGATGCCTCTTTTTTTGTGGCATCGCTATAAAAACAAGAAATTAACTGACTTCGTTTTAAAAAACAACAACAAAAAGACTGAAAATACTGAAAATCAATAATTTTCACAAAAAAGTAACATTGTTTTAACATTAGTATTCAATTATAGTTTACTTTTGACCATTATTAATAATTTTTATTACACAATGCGTACATGTACAGTTAAATTTTTCATTTAGTCTAAAGGTTTTGTATTCATTACTGATGACGAAACAGGTAAAGACATCTTCGTTCATGCTACCGGATTAAAAGCTGAAGAGCTTAAAGAAGGAGACAAAGTTTCTTACGAAGAAGAAGAAGGCAGAAAAGGTAAAGTAGCAGCTCAAGTAGCTGTGATCGAATAATATACATT
>CAYVDH010000110.1:0-11549 GCA_964450355.1 uncultured Flavobacteriaceae bacterium | reverse complement strand
GACCACAATTGTCAAATTGCTAAAATAAAACACCAAGTTACTTTCAAAGACAAAACAAAATACATCACATTTTATGTCGCTTCAGGCAAAAAAAGAACTCTGAAAATTGCCCTCATTCAAGATACCGTTATGGATTTAGAGAATGAAATGATGGATTTGTACCTTGAATAAATGAACTTAATACTTGATTTTAGGGTTGTTTTCCTTTCTACTTTCTGCAAGGTAATGAAACTCTCGGTTGTGATTAATAGGGCTAGCTAGCAACAAACCAGGATTCAATTCTCCTTTAACAGTCATTTGAAAAAAATGGGACATCCAAGTTTGTTCATAAGGGTAATCCCATTTAACATCTAAGAACATTTTTTTATTTCCTTTTTTACCTATGACATGAGGCCAATTACAATAAAATATTTCACCGTTGATATAACTTATACCTTGGTGATTTTTAATGTGATTAAACACTGTTTGGGGCGCTTGCATTTCTTCTCCATTTATTTGTCTAAATGGATGATCTTTAAAATGTGTTTCCCTGAATTGTTGGGGCACATTGTACCATGCCCATTGTGTTTTATTATCTCCATAAAATTCCGTAAAACACAATTTCAAAAAATCAAATTGTTCCATATTCAATATTTCTATTGATTTTTCAAACAAATCTGGAAGCCAAGTAGGAAAACCATTTTTACATACATTCAACTGAGGTTCATGTAACAACATGTCGTCTTCG
This sequence comes from uncultured Flavobacteriaceae bacterium, assembly GCA_964450355.1. Taxonomy (GTDB): domain Bacteria; phylum Bacteroidota; class Bacteroidia; order NS11-12g; family UBA955; genus CAYVDH01. The sequence goes on along the minus strand of CAYVDH010000110.1, from coordinate 10,822 downwards.
AAAAAAAACATTTGTTCTGCATTGGTTTTATCAAAATGCTCAGCGATGTATTGCCTTCCTCCACATATCCCCAAATTCCCTAATTTAATTTCTTCAAAATTGTATTTTTTAAATAGTTGCTTATAATCCGTGTCTGTATTTTCATCATCAGAATTGTTTAAAACAATTAAATTTGTTTTATTTAAAAGGTATGAAGCACTTTGTTCAAATGAATTCATCAGCATTTTAAATTGTTGTGGAAAATTATATGTCACAATGTAAGTACTTGTTAAATGTTGTTTATGTACTATTTTAATAGAATTTTCAAGGCTATTTAATGTGATGCCGTAGCTTAATTTATCTGGTTGTGGAATTAAAAACAAATCATTACCCCAATGGCTATACAAATCAATGGCTTGATAACCTGAGTGATAAAATTGATTGAGCAATTGATGTAAAACATCTTTGGATTCATAGTAGCCGTAATCAAAAACAATGACAGGTAATTTATCAGCCGTTTGAATGTAGTTCAACAACCCCTCTAAGATAGCTTTTTGTAAACTTGGTGTATGTATTTTGATTAAATTAACATCGTTAAATTCATTTTCATTAATGATATCCGATAATGTTTTTATTTGAACTGGAATAGCACAAGAGTTGGATTCATCTATGACACTGAATATCCCTAAATTTACATTTTCACCCATGGTTTCATGCAAATAGGCCGAAGTATTTTCAGACCCACAAGCCATGTTTAAATGTTTGACATTGCCATCTCCAACAACTTGTTTGCTGTAATCACTTAACCTGGTAGAAGGCTCAATTAACAAACTTTTATTGATTAAAAAATCATTTTTTAATGCTAGATAAAATGCGCCAGTACTAGATCCAACATCAATGTAATTTAATTCACTTTTATTGGATATAAGTTTGGATAGAGTATTTAATGTTTTCTGAAAATGAACATAACCATGATGGTGCCAATGATTTATGTCTTCTTTCGAAATTGAATTTGAATTGGTATCTAACTCAGGGTTAGGCAAGCTTGACAATTCGTTAATTTTATTGTTTTTTAATGCTTCAAAATAGGTACTAAGCAAACCGTTGGATTCTATGAAATATGTAGTACAATGATTGGGGTATTTATAAGACAATATGGTAAAAATGCTTTCTTCAGTCCCCATTAGTCCGAGTTGAAAAGCTATTTTCAATTCCTCGGAATACCATTTTTCCATTTGAATCACCTTAGATTTTTCACCTCCAAAAAAACCACCCCTAACAACATAGTTCACTTGATTGGTTTTAATTAGTTCTTTCATTCCTTCTGTTTTAAAACCATGAATTTCGTTGGGATTAAAATAAGGAAATGCCACAAATTGGAACTCATTTTTTAATGCGTCTTGATTGTAAAAAACTTTATCGTGATAAAAATATCCAGGATGAACTGTTTGAGCAATTCCAGCATCAAGCCAGTAAAAATGAGATGTATTAAAAGGATTGTCTTTAGCTGATTCAGCCAACATCTTAAGTTTACTGAACACCATAGGATTGTACCATTCTAATTGCGCTTGAGGACTTTTCATCAACCAGGGTGTTTGATTTAACCACTCACTGCTTTTTCTAATTTCATCGCAATTGTTTTTATAAGGAAAGTAAGATAACAAAGTTTCCTTTGTTATCAATATGAGCTTGGTATTGTCTTTATTTCTGTGTTTTAACACCAAATCATAAGCTAGTTCATCTACATACACTATCATGTTGTTAGGCATGGATAACAATTCGGCAAATCGATTTAAATAATCAGTATATGAACGTTTAAAATCAGTATTTAAATTTTCTCTTCCTAAATTGATTAAAGAAGTGATAATGGTTACTTCCTTTATGTTGTTTTTTTTCCAATTAAACATTTATTGATTGATTATAGACTGAATGTAACTAAGTAAATGCGCTCTATTTTGCTCGCTTAATTCTGGATTTAAGTACACTGTTTTATCGCTGTATTGTTGTGAAATAAATCCATTGTCACTATTGTAAACTAGGTATGGATTAAAAAAATGAATGTTATTTTCAAGTGATAAATGTAGCATGTGTTCATTCATTGCTTTTGTCAATTCAAGCCTTTGAAAGATAGTACCATTGAAGGGGTAAGTATCTGAATGATAGATACCATCTTCAAAAGGGGAAGGCAATCCTAAAACTATTGGCAAAGTATTGGTGTTAGTTGCAAACAATTTAATTTTATGAATGTATTTTGAAATCAACAAAGGAATTAAATTCAGGGCTTCATCAAATGAAAAACCATCTCTTAAAAAGGTACTTCTAACATCCAATTCTCCTAAATGAAAGCAACAAATATCACGTTCATTTACTTTCAGTTTTTCATTTAATGTCAAAACATCATGATGCATTTTTAGAAAATTAACCATGGTTATTTCACCCAAAAAATGAGAGACAAGTACAGTTTTTTCTTTTTCATCATTTAGGTATTTAAATACTACCTCGCTTCTACATCCTATTAATTGATTTGGAGTAAATGTGTTAAACACATGATGATCGCCAATGAGATGTATTTTTCTTGTATCTATAAATTGAGCAATCTCTGTATTAAAATTAGTGAATTTTTCTGTTTTGTAAGTCAGTTGAGTGTTGTTAGTAAAATGAAAATGCAAATTCTTTTCATTGCCTTTTAACTCTTTGAGCAACTTGTAAACCAATGAGGAATGAATGGTGTAAAAAAATGCATCATGAGGCAAATAATGGTAATAATCAACATTGAAAATTTCATTTTTTTCAATGTATTGTATTAAATAATTGCTGTAAATAAATTCAAAAGATAAATATTTATACAAGTAAACATCAGAAATAAAGATGTAATTTTCTGTGGGGACAGTAGTATTGCTTTTAACATGTAAAATCATTTTAAGTGTGTCACTAAAAAAAACGGGTTCAAGATGTTCGATGTAAAAGATTTCAATGTTTTGATTCATTTCCAATTCATTAAATATGGATTTTAAACTGGAGTGAATCAACAAACACATTGGACTGTTAATAGACAACAAATCCAATCCCCATGACAAGGCTTGATCATTAGGCAGATAAGTGATAATCCTTGATTTTATCATTGATTCCTAATTTGTTGTTCCAACGTTTAAATGTTTCTAATCTTTCTTCACCCGATAAGCCCATCATGTGAAGAATAAAATCACCTTGAGAATGAGATTTTGGGTGGCAATTGAAATCCTTTTGATCAAATACATGCCAATTGACAAAATCAGGGTCGTTCATTTCTAATAATTGTATCAATGAACTTTGCTCGGCAGCTTTACTATGAGGTATGTGATCCATTTGCCACAACAAATTTAACACATTGCGCATCCAATTGGTATTTTTCAATACCATGACCCCAGTATTGAGTTGCCAACCACCAATATCGTTGCACACAAAAAGACTTTTGTTGGGGTATAAATTGATGTAGTCTTCAAACTGTTTTTCTAAATTAGTGAATATGGCATCACTATCAATCCATACAATGTAATCAAACTTAGGCAACCAATGCATTAACAACCTGACTTTATTCCAATGGGGTATGTCTTGAACTACCACTAAATCTTGATATAAAATGTAGGTAAAATTATATTTTTGAGCATAATGTATTTGATTCACAGCAGCATAGTTAGCCCATTCCGCAGTATTAGGAGTTCTAAGACTGATGATGGCTTTGAATTTTCCCCTGTTTATTATTTTGCATGAGTTGTTTAATCTGTCTAATACTTGTTTTTCATTTTCTTGCGCATTTAAATCGCCATTCCAAGTCCCAGTATTGAATTGAACCCAATCACCATATTTTTCTTCACCAAATTGTTTGAAATAGGCTTTGTTATTTTCTATTTTTACAAAAATATCCCTTGATTTATCTTGTAACAAGAGAGAGTCTTCGTTGTGTTCCACTTCAAGAAACTCATGAAACACTTGATTGTCTTTGTATTCATGCCATTTGCCCTCCTCTACTCTTTTGATGTTTCCATTTAAATAATGCCATATTTTCTTTCTAGCCAGTTCATTTCTTTTGCTGCCTTTTATTTTTCTAAGCTTAAACTGAATTCCAGTGAGAGTTTCATAACTTTCTATCGATCTAACATTTCCTAAATCGTATTGACCAAAATGTTCATCGTTGTGAATCATTTTTAAAATTTTTCTCATTCTATCAAGAGATTGTTCATGAGAAAGGTGCCAATTATCTACAACATCGTGGTGTTTAATTTCACCAGCCCTGGTATAAAAATGATAACCAATAGCACGGTGAGGATGATACATGTCCCATCCATTAGTAAATGACCTGACACCTAAAGTATCTTCTTCTCCTTCAAAATAAAGCAATTCATCATAAGGCACTTCTTTGATCCACTGCCCATAAGTAAATACAAAATGAGCTGAAAAAAAATGAGCCAATACTGGTTTGTCATAAAAAGTAAAATCATCAATGGTACTGGGCTCAATCCTCATTTTATCGTTGTCATAAAACAATGGAACACTTAATTTATAGGGAATAAAATCATTTAAATACTCTTTTGTTTCTGATTTTGATTTATCAAATGCAATGAGGTATGAGGTTAAAATTGGCTTGTTAGAACCGGTTGTATTCAACCATTTTTTACACAATGTATCCCAGTTTGGAACTAGGCGAGTATGAGCATCTAATTGTAAATAGTATTTTTCTCCATGGTACTTTTCTTGAATTTTTGTTCTTGCCCAACAACAACCCTTACTGTCTTTAGATTCTACAAATTGAATGTGAAACTGAGGACTTGGTTTAAAAGGAAATTTCTGAATGTATTCTTTTGAATCTTGAATGTAAAGTGAAAATACAAGATTGGATTTATTTTCTGCATTTTCTATGACATTGTTGATGGTATTAATTAAATCATCATCACAAAATGAGGCAATGCTAATGAATATTTTTTCATTAGATGGTTTAAAAAAATTCAACATAAATCAATTACAATTTTACAAATTTCTTAACTGTTGAATTACCATTGTAGTTGATTTTACAAAAATAAATTCCAGAACTAAGTTCATTAGAAGCTATGCTGATGGTTTGTTTACCACTTGAAACATAAACTGTATTTTTACTGATGGTTTTACCTTCATAATTAACTACATCTATTTGTAAATAGGCATTTTGGTTTATATCCACATCAAGTAATATGTCGTTACTAACTGGATTTGGGTATGCTTCACTGATTTTAATTTTAGAATCAAAAACATTGGTTGATGTATTGTTTTTAGTTGGAGTTATAGTTCTAGAGGCTAATAATAAAACAGAATTGGAAGGAGTACGTGAATTCGAAGGAAATATAAAAGGAGTAGAAGTCGCTGATGGATTGATTATAGGAGTGCTAGTAGGTGTAGAGGATACATTTAATATTGGACTAGCTGATGGCAATTGCATTTGAGAAGCAATGGGTGTATTTGAAGTAGTGTTAGATGGTGTAGCTGATGGTGTAGCAGTTGGTGTAGTAGATGGTGTTGCAGATTCTTTGTTGGTAGGTGAAGCAGAAGGAGAAGCACTTCCATCCCATTTATAAGTTGCAGTGGGTGTACTCGATGGTTTCCCACTGTACGAAGGCGTGGTGCTTGGAGTTGGTGAGGCACTTCCATCCCATTTATATGTCGCTGTAGGTGTACTAGAAGGTTTGCCACTGTATGAAGGCGTGCTGGTTGCTGAACTATTAGGGGTTGTTGTTGGTGAAGGTGTTGCCGATGCATTAGGTGCAGTTAAATCAGAAGGGATAATCGTTTTTGATTTTACGGTTTTACCTAATGCAAAACCCAGACTTAATAAGATTCCTTTTAAAAATTTTCTTTTTTCCATTTTAGTTTTTAGTTTTAGTTTTTAGTTTATGATGATGTTTCTTTTGAATTGATTTTGATTTATAATCATAGTTAGGTAGTATATTCCTGGTTGTAAGTTTGATAAATTAAAATTGATAGTATTTTCTCCAGGAACAATGTTACCATCTAGTGTTAAAATCATTGCCCCTACTATGTTATACACATTCAATTTATAGATAGACTTAATGTGGCTTTGAACCTTTATACTTCCATTATTGTCCATTGGATTGGGTGAAACTTCACCTACAATGATTTCATTTGAAAACGATTCTATAGAGGCGTTTGCTAATGTATTTTTAATTCCATCTAAATCATATTGAATTAAAACATAGCTGTATTGGTTTGATTTTACAATTTGATTATCAATGTATTGATATTTGATTATTTGGTTTGAATTGACATTCCCATTAATCCATTTAATTGATTTAAAAGCATTTTGGTTTTCACTTCTTAATATTTCAAACCCTTTGTTGTTTTGTTCCAATGCAGTAGCAAATGAAATTTGAACTGAATTAAAGCCATTCCAATTAGCTTCGAAAAACAACAATTTAATAGGCAATAATGAAGATACTGAAGGGGTTGCAGAAGGAGTAATGCTTATTGAGGTAGATGGGGTGATAGATGATGAAATTGAAGTAGATGGCGATGGTGAAGTAGATGAAGATGGTGAGGTAGATGAAGATGGTGAAGTAGATGGTGAAGTAGATGGTGAAGTAGATGGAGATGTTGAAGTAGATGGCGTTGATGTAATACTTATAGAGGGCGTATTGGTTGGTGTTGAAGTAGGAGTTCTAGTGGGTGTTACATTGGGGGTTCTAGTTCTAGTTGGAGTAATGGAAGGTGTAATTGAAATTGAAGGAGTGTTTGATAGTGAACTAGATGGTGAATTAGTTGGCGTCCTAGAACTTGAAGGAGAAGCTGAAGTTGTGCTGGAGGGTGTTGGAGTCAAAGTAGCATTTGGCGCCATTTCATACTTAATTTGTTCAAGTATTTGCTGCTCTTCAGCTTTAGATTTAGTGGCTTTATAAAAACCTAAGCTAATTAAAAATGCTTTAATAAATTTCCTTTTATCCATGATTTTAGTTTTAGCAAATTTATTAATAATAATGTAAATTATTAAACACTTCCCAAAAAGAATATTGATTCATTTCTCTAGGAATGTAACAAGGGTTGTTCTCAACGGAGTGTGCAAAATGAGTAAATGGCAAGCTTGAAAATTTTTGTTTGTTGTTTATCAACACATTAGTCATCAATGGCTCTTCAAGAAAAAACTCATTTTTATTTATCATTTTCTGAAGTTCTTCATTGAATTCATAAGCAAAATCTAACATTAATTGATGAGTGCCCCCAAACATACCTGCAACAATGTGTATGATTTCATTGGCATAATTACTAAATAAATCTTCTATTTTTTTTTGTTTATTATTTGAAATTAATGCTAAAAAGATGGATTGATTAAATTCTAAAAAATTTTCTATTCCTATTCTTAAATTGGGAGTGAAAATATTGTTTTTATTTTGAGGATAATAATATTCATCCGGCATAGTAATATACCTTTCAGTCCCTCCTATACTCTCAGGAAAAATACCATGATGAAATAAGCCTATGTCAATCCAAAGATAAAATTCTGAATCAAATGAATTGGTTTTAATTTCATCTGCCAACCACAATGGTTTTTGCCAAAATACATGGTGACACCTGTCGTTGACAATTTCATTTTTTTGATCAAAATACAATGCTTTTTTATGTTGAATGATGTATTGATGGTGAGGGAAATCTTCAAATTCCAAAACTCTGATTAAATAATTGGCAAAACCAATGTTTTCTAACGCTTCTATTAATTTATATTTCTCCCTTAGATGGGTGTAAATTATCAAATTAGCATCCAATTTACACAATGATTTAATGTTAGGATAATAATACGCAGTATCGTAACCCCTGCCTCCTATTACATCCACAAAATCGCTGTAATACAAAGCTGTAACAAAGGTTATTTTACTCATGATTAATTTACAAATTTGAACATAAAATATAAAATAACCAACTATTTACATAAACACCATTGATAGTTTCACAAAATGAAATTGCTAAAAAAAGAATACTAAATTGTGTTAAATTTGAAAACAATGAAAACTCAATTTTCTATTTTACTATTCTTTGTTGTATTGAATTTAGGTTGTAATGACTCCAAGCTACCGAAAGCAAGTCAAATGGTGTATATTTTACAACCATTTGAAGGCATGAAAAAAAACGAAATTAACTTTATTTATAATCAATTAAAAATCATATTGCCAAATATCCATTTAAATTCCGAAATCCCATTTCCAACTTCTGCATATTACTCTCCAAGAAATAGATACCGTGCAGACAGTTTAATACACTTTTTATCCAAAAAACACAAAAGAGACACTGTATTAATAGGTTTAACTTATAAAGACATCAGTACACAAAATGAACAACACAAGGATTGGGGAGTAATGGGATTGGCTTATTGTCCTGGCAATGCTTGTATTGCTTCAACATATAGATTGAATAAAAACAATTTATATCTACAATATTACAAAGTAGTAATACATGAACTAGCTCATACTCAAGGATTGCCCCATTGTAAAAACAAATGGTGTTATTTGAGGGATGCTGAAGGTAAAAACCCTACAGATGAAGAAAAAGAATTTTGTACAGATTGTAAAAACCACTTAAAAAAAAGAAATTGGAAATTGTAATGAACACGTCCATTTTACGGACATAACTCAAATGTAGTATTTTAATTCAATGAATTGTTTTAATAAAAACTTATGCCTTAATTTGAACCAATCAATAAATATTAAACATGAAAAACTTATTTAAACTCAGTCTTTTAATTTTTGCTTTTTTAGGATTTAGCAGCCACACAAAACAATCTGCTCCTTCTAACAGTTGTTTATTTACTGTATTAAAGGATGACAAAAGCGGATACATTAACTCCAAAGGAGAACTCATCGTATCGTGTATTTACGATAAAATAGAAACATATAAATTACCTACTTGTTCAAATGGATACATTAGTTTTAAAAAAAATGGAGCATGGGGAGTCATGGATTTAACAGGTAAAGTGATTATTGAAGCTAAATATAAAAATGAAGTTAATTTTAATGAATACGGTTATGCAGCAGTAACTATCAAAGAAGTTGGAGAAGATGGAGATGAAGATGAAGATGATTGGTATGCTGCACTTGATTTTGGATTTGACGACAAATACATCATCATAGACAAAACAGGAAAAAAAATCATGGAGAAGGAGTATCAAACACCAGTATTTAGTGGTGGATTAAATGGTCAATATTTTATTTACAAACTGGATGACAATACTCAAGGATTCATCAATCTTAAAACAAAAACAGAATGTTCCAAAACATTTTACACCATTAAATCTTTTGAAAATGGAAAAGCTATAGCGCAAACAGAAAAAAGTGGAAATTATGGGGTAATAGATGACAAAGGAAATTGGATAATTCAACCCAAATATTACAGCATCAATACCATTGAAGACAACAACCAATACCAAGTAAGCGATGCAGGGAATTCTCCAGTTTGGAAAATCATAGACAACACAGGGAAAGTGGTAGCTGGTCCATTTGGAAAGTACAAAAGAGATTTCTTTTTTTCTTATTCAAAATTTTCAAAAGAAGGTTTGTTAGTCGTACAAGATACAGTAACAAAATTGTGGGGATTTATGAACCAAACTGGAAAAATAGCCATTGCTTGTAAATACACTAAAGTAAATTCATTCTATGAAGGGAAAGCCATGGTATGTGAAGGTGGAAAGGTAGAACAAGGTTATTTTGGCACCATCAATATCATTGGAGGTAATTGGAAATGCATTAATACTACTGGCAGTGTTTTGTTTTCATTAGCAGATTTAGATGATGCAGGAAATTTTTCAGAAGGAAGATGCAGTGTACAAACTGAAGAACTGTGGGGATTTATAGATGCTTCTGGTAAATACATTGTTAACCCTAAATTTAAAAAAGCACCTGGATATTTTACTAATGGTTTAAGTAAAATTGAAAAAGATGACGCAATTGGTTACATTGATATCAATGGTAAATACGTATGGGAACCTAGCAAGTAATTATATTAGGAATAAAATATACCTTTGCCAAGGTTATGGAATTTGAACTAGAAAAATTCATTCAACTTGGTGGTTCGGAAAAATCTTATTTAAAAAATGATATTATTTTCAAAGAAGATGATGAACCTAGGTGTTTTTATATTATAAAAAAGGGATGTATAAGGCTATTTTCCACAAATGATGACGGAAAAGAATTCACTCAAGGGTTATTTACGGATAATCAATCTTTTGGAGAACCCCCACTATTATTAGGCAAAAGCTATCCAAGTACAGCAATAGCAATAATTGATACAACCATTATTAGAATATCAAAAGAAATTTTTTTAGGAATACTTGACCAAAATCATAAAATTTCACAAACAATGTTATATACTTTTGCCGAAAGAATTTATAATAAGGCTTTGAATATACAAATTTTAAATAGCAACAACCCCGAAGAAAAAATATTAAAACTGTTCAATATCATCAAAGGGGAAAATCAAAAAAAAATACAAATAGAATATACCCGACAACAAATTGCTGATTTAACTGGGTTAAGAGTTGAAACTGTAATTAGAACTCTTACTAAACTTAATGATAAAAAAACAGTTGAAATCATTAAACATAAAGTATATTTTTAATTGGCAAATTTGTTTAAATACAATTGGTATAAAATAACATTGTTTAATTTCATTGTTGTAGCATTTATTGGTGTAATAATGAGGTATAAAATTGTATTTGAATTACCAATTTTACAACAAAAACAACTTCAACAGTCTCACTCCCATTTTGCATTTAATGCATGGGTCACATTGCTATTAATGGTATTAATTGTTGATTCAATTAAAACCCTCATTGATA
>CAYVDH010000109.1:0-11650 GCA_964450355.1 uncultured Flavobacteriaceae bacterium | reverse complement strand
CTAATCTAATGTAAAACTTCCCTAAACTTTTTATGAACCTGTCTAAGTTTCTATACTTATGGGGTTCTAAAAGCATAATCTTACTTACATTATTATTTGAGCAAAGTGTTTTTAGGCTTTGCTCATCTGAAAAATTATCAAGACATATAATTAAGCAATTTTCTAAATTATATTTTTCAATATTTGAAATAATATAATCTGCATTGTCTGAATAGTGAAATGCAGGTAATAATTTTCTATTTTCTAATTCAGAAAAGTATTTAAGAAAGAATTCTGTATCACCATACTTTTCTCCCTTGAAAGGGTTCAAAATTAAATAGGCATAAAAGTCATTTTCTTGAAAAACTTTATGTGCTAAATTAAGATTATTGAAACTTTCCTTTACAGGCTCTAAAACAGGTGTTATATTTTGCAATTTATTCTCAATTACTAGTTCTCTCAAACTAATTAATTCAAATTGTCTTGCTCTTAAATAAGGAAAATACATATTCTAAATAATATTTATTTTTAAAACATTAATAAGGTTCATTCTTTCTTGCTTTTTTAAATTTAAAGAAAGACATATCTGATTGAATTCATTATTTACTTTGTTGAAAAACTGATTGTTTATATTACGCTTTTTCATAGTAGTAAGAAATAAATTATTTAAATCTTCCTGCGGAATTTTTGATATTAGTTCTCTACAAATATCAAATTGATTAAATGAATTCATTTCAGGTAGTTGTCCAAAATATGCTTTTGAAATTTCAAGGTATTCTTTTGTATGAAGAACTTCCATTAGTGTACTTGAATCTACTTTATAGACTCTTTGAGCTTTCTGAACGAGTTCAAATTTTTTTGAATTAGAATCAAAGGAAATTATACCAACTGAGGAATCATAACTTGAATACTTTGATAATAATATATTTGGGACAATGATATAAACTTCATTGAAAATTTTTTTATACTCTTGTAATTGATTGGGCAATCGATATTCTTTATCAAAAACAGTTTTAATTTCAAATACTTTAGAAACTCCATTAAACATTGCCAAATCAGCAATAGCCTTTCCAATTCTGAATTCATTAAATATAACTGAATTATCAGTTCCTAACTCTTTTTTAAGCCAATTATTTAAAAACTCGTTTTTTAACACATATTCAATAGGATAGTTTTTTTTGAGAATTAGATATATTTTTCTGAGGAAATTAAGATATGAATCCCCTTTATATTGTTCAAAAAGATTGTATCTTTCTATTTTAACGTTAATAGAATCGAAATCTCCCTTAAGCCAACGATTTACTTCACTTCTTGAAAAAAGCGTAGAAAAATCTCTTAATTGGTTTGCGGATAATGTCATTTTAACTGTTGGAGCAAAATTAATAAAAATATTTGAAGTTTACTATTGTGGTGTTGTTTTCTGGTGTTATCTCTAATTACGGCATGACAGTCACATTACCCTTTTGTGTATAAAACTTTCCATCCCAACCTTTGTATGTAATTATCCATATAAAGACATCATTATTTGCTGTTTTGCCTTTATAACTTCCATCCCATTGATTGCCTTTAAAATCATTTTCCCATACTTTTTCGCCCCAGCGATTAAATACCTTTAAATTGTATTCTTTAACAAATGCATGTGAAACTCCCCACACATCGTTAAATCCATCATGATTAGGTGAGAAAGCATTAGGCACATACACTTGTGGAGGCTGAATCAGCCTTAAATCATTTGACTCACTAATGGCATTGTAACCCTCACCTTGGGCATTTTTCCCTTCGAAAGCAATAGCTCTGTAGTAATAAGCCCCCCACCATAAATCCAATTCATCGTCTTTAAATACCCTCAATAAACTGGTATTGGTTCTGAACCTCATGCTACCAGTATCTACTCTTCTTATGAGTTCGTAATGATCCACTCCCCCATGCCATTGCCTGTATGGCAACCAATCCAAATCAAAATACAAATGTTGAGCTTTTCCCTTTAATACGATGTTACAAGCCTCGTTACTGGGTTTACTTATATGTCCGCATTTATCATTAACTCCTATTTTGTAACAATAACTTTTTTCTTGTACTTCAACATTGTTATCAATGTATGAAGTATCATTGATGTCAAATACCGATTTGATGAGTCGATAACTAACTGAGGTGCCATTTAAATTCAATGATTTATATACATCATAAGAACCAAAATCAGGCTCTTTGCTTTTGAACCAATTTATTTTGATGTCTTTGTTATCTATTACTGTAGCGTAATGCAAGTATGTTGAATCGATAGGCGTATTGAATTCAACAGTGGTATTTACTCTGTAACCTGGATCATAAGGCTTGTTACATATATTGTAGGCAATCAACCAATATTGGAAATTGAAAGTTTTCGGATCGCTTGTTAATTTGTCTAAAAATTTTCCAGCTTGATTTGACCTTATTGTATCTAATACAAACACCCCACCTTTGGGATTTCTTCTGTACAATAACATGTATTTAAAAAATCTGTTTTTAGGAAATGAATCCCAAGAGAGTTGAACACCATTGTCCTTAAAATTAAGACAAATGGATTCTGGAGTGATACTGAGAGGGGGATCTTTAACCACAATTTTTATTACAGATTGATTGCTGTCTTGTGATGGACAACCCCTATCGAACACTTTGACAAATAATTTTATGGTGTCTAATCCCAAATGCTGGCATTGTGACAACCAACTTATTTTGGATGTCAAAGTATTGGTTAATCTATTGTGAGAAATGGTTTTAATTGTAGGCAATGGCTTAGGAAAATTAGGGTCGGAAAAACACTGACCTTGTAACTCCACCCTAATGCTATCATCTAAATCTAAATCACTTACTTTGATATCAAAATTCAATGAATCGGTGGCAATCACATCATAAAAAGAATCTTTAGCCAATGGTTTTCTATTTAAATTTTCAAAATCAATCTTAAACAAAGCGTTGTTGCAATTGCTGGAATTGTTGGTTCTGCTCCAAGCTCCGGGTGTGGATGGAAATAAACTGTTAGGTTCGCAACCTGCACATACTGATTGATAAATAATCCCCTTTTTATCAAATCTACTTGTACCTCCATCTACATGTTCGTGTGAACGATTTGAAGTTGTAGAAAAACCACCAAAATAAGTTGAAAACAACAATTCCCTCATATTTTTACTGAATACTGCTAAATAAAAATCGTAACCATCACTGTTTTTTTGAATGGCGTCTTTAGTCAATGGCATATTATAAGTACCACCACCTCTGAAAGTGCTGATTGAAAATCCTCCCCAACCAGAAATAAAAATTCTTTCACATTCATCCACTAAAAAAGCAGTAGGAGAAATATCAGGCAACACTTTGCTATTAGCTCCAAATTTAGAAGCCCATATCATTGCTGTGATGTTTGGATTAAATTTAATGATGAATTGTTTTGATCCATCGTTTTTATAAACATTTCCTAAGGTTGGCATATCTCCCATAGACTGTCCATACACCAAGGGATTGCCGTATTTATCTGTTTTTACAAAATAACATTGGTCGTAATTGTTAGTTCCTATTTTTGTGAAATTTAAAGCAGCTCCAGTTGTTGCATTGATTCTTAATAAATATCCATCTGCTCGTCCGCCCAAAAAGGCATTGGTGATACCACTTACCAATAAATTAAAGCTATTGGAATTGCTACCTCCAGCTATGTACAAGTCATTGTTTGTGCCTAAATCGATTCCATAAGCAGCATCAGCACTTGAACCGCCAATGTATGAACTAAAAATTAAATTATTAAGTTCGTTGTTCATTTTAAACACTACTCCATCCTGACCACCATCGTAGGATAAATCAAAGGCATTGCGAATAGGAAAATCACTTGAATAAGTGGAAGAGGCAACATATACATTGTTATTGGTATCCACTATAATTTCTCCTCTAAAATCATCAGCGTAATTATACAATAATGGTGTAATTGTATTGCTAGGTCTATCTCCATTTAAACCATCAAAATCAAAACCACCCATGAAAGTAGATGCCAACATGGTGGTACCATCTGAAGACAATTTAAAAATAAAAATATCGGATTGACCAGCTAAATTGGTTTGAAAACCCTGAGCAGCTGCAGCAGGAAAATCTGCTGACTTAGTAGAACCCATTATCAGCAATTCATCGTTTTTATTCACTATCATGCTATGAGGCTGTTCGTTGCTCATGCTACCTCCAATGTAGGTTGCGTATAACAGTTTTTTACCCGTTTTGTCGTACTTCAATATACCACAGTCTCTTTGTGTGTAACCAATATTCATATCTTCCACTTCACCTCCTGCAAACAACAGTTGAAAAGCTCCGGGTGTTGTAGGAAACCCATTGGGGAAATCCTCATTAAAAACAGTACCACCGCTGTATGCATTTCCTGAATCATCGTAAGTAGCTGTGTATCCAAAATTATCGGAATACGAACCGCTGTATGTCGAAAACACCAATACAGGATCTATGATGATGGGCTGTTTGAAATTCCGTTTATTGTTAACTTCAAAAGAGAGAACATTGTCTTTTAACACATAATTTGAAAGGATTTCATTGTCCTCATTTCCTTGGTACACCAATGGTTTTTTTTCAGTAAATGTTCCTAAAGAATGAGTAATTTCTAATTCTCCATTGATGAGTTCCATTTTGTCTTGCCCTTTGTATTCAAGCTGAATGGAATTGATGTCACCACCAGGTTTTACAATGAAATTATATTTAAATGTTCCATGGTGTTCGTACAATTCAAAATCAATGTTTGGATACACATCGGTGGCGTATATTTTATTGTAGCTCAATACCCTGCTTGCCCATTTTTTTGGGTCGTTACCAATGAAGTAATTGCTGTAATCAGAATAAGGATTGTAAGCTTTGTATTGGCAATTGGGATTGCTATTCAAAAACTCTATGGTAATGACATGAGATTTTATTGAATCTTTAAACACATTGTCGTGTTGAATGTCATGCAATTTTTCTGCATCATAAAAAAGATAAGTCAGTTTATTTTGAGTGATGTAAAGGTCAGCTCCTTTAAGGGGAGCTTTAAATAAAAGCTGATTGTTCCATTGCCCTTTGTTTTCAATAAAGCGCAATTGAGATTTTACATCGCTAATTTTCAGCAACATAAACAAAACCACTGACCATATTTTAATGTATCGAATCAATAATCAGTACAAGTAATAACAAATATACAATTTTATAACCTATTAGACGCAAAAAGAGTCAAAAAAGTTGCATTGAAATTTATAAAATAAAATGTATTTATTATGTACTAATAATCAAAATGATAGTACAAAATTAAATTAAGTCCAGACAAAATAGTTCTACCGTGATTGAAATAAGCATAACCAGATAAATATTCAGTATAGAAATAATAAACTGGTCTTTTAATTAAATATCCTATTCTTTGAGTGGTTTCTAAGGATATTCTTTTTTTAGCTGAATGCATTAACTTGATGCTAAATTCTAATTCAGTAGCTAAATTGTAATCATTAATATTTTTGTAGATAAAAACTGAATTTACATAATATCCATCAGGTTTTATTTTTAAACTTTGATTGTAACTATTAGCAAAAAGATTAATTCCAACATTAAACAAATTACTTCTTTTTTTCTTAAAAAGTTTGGGGCTAAAGGACTTAAATTTACCAATCCTCAAAAAGCTTCCACTATATGATGAATTCAAAGTAAGAAAACCTTTATCCTTTTCATATCCTACAGCTAATTGATAATAATTTTTATTGTCAACAAACCGTTTATACAAAGATTCAATTTTAAAAGGATTATCCCTAATGGTTGACCTAAAAATTTTACTAATACTTAAGCCAACTTGGTTTTTATAAAAGACACTGTCATTTATCTGAGCAAAACCAAATTCTGCCCAAAATAATACTACTAAAACAACTATTCGCAATACAACCATAATACGTTATCAATATATTTAATGCTATCAAAATTTATGTTTTGATAATTGAAATCATAAAATTCTACTCTAGCTTCGCCCTTTTCAGTATTATCAATTACTCTTGACTTAAAGTTTAATCCAAAATAATACTCCTTGAAATTGTCATAATTTTTTGCCATAATTTCAACTGTGTCATATTCTGTTGAGAAATTAGGAATGTATGTGTTTAATTCGTAAAATGAAAAAGTTAGATTTGCTGTTGGTGACTTGGACATAAAAACATAGTTTATATTTGATTTGGAAACCAATTTAAATCTAATTGAAGGTATCATTTCCTGTTTGTTTGATTTGTAACAAGAGCTAAAAACAATCAACAATATTATGTATATGTATCTCATTTAATAATTTTATCTAATTGATAAACTTCTTCATAAATAGTATCTTTTTGAGAATTTATGTTTTGTGAAGAATAATAATAATTCATTTCAACTAATCCATATTTTTTTGCAAACTTAAAATCAATTAAATTTGTTTCATTTCCACCACCAAAGGAAGAATTATAGTGAATATTTGAGGAAACTACTTGTAGTTTTCCAAAATTTGAAGGGTAGTCTTCAAAAAAATTTGCATTATACTTTACTATATATCTATTTTCATAAGGATACCCATTATAACTAATATAATTAAAATTTGTCCCTTTTTTAATTCTTTTTAAATCATATAAGGGGAAGGTTGACTTGCCTAACTTAATTAGAAAATTATCATATCTTTCTAAGCCAACTAAAAACTTCTTTTTAGAATTAGAAAAACTATATTCTTGAAGATAATACTTATATGCAGAAGCTATATTGGAGTCTTTAACATAACTTAATGTATCATTATATATAAACACTAGTTGACTTTGTGATTTTTTATACACATTATAAACCCTTTTTTCAAATTGATAATTACTCCAATAATCGTATGCAAGTTTAGTGCTGCTATCATCTTTACTTACAATAATTGTATCTTTTTTACAAGATACAATTATTGTTAATGCTATAATTATTAAATTTCTATAAAAATTCATATTTAAAACAATCTTAAAACGTTATCAATTAAGTTCTATTGTAAATTAAAATAACTATAAGACTTAAATTAAAAAAAAAAGAATTAAAAATTTTAGCAGCTTTTAATTATTAATATTATATCAATATTTGACAAAAACACTATCAACTATTGGATCTCCGGAAATGTTAACATAATCCCAATCAATTCCTCTTTTACCATTGTAATATGCATTCAAATATTTTGATTTACTTCTAGCCCAAAAAACACCTCTACCACCTCCATTTTTGCCATATACTTTTTTCCAAAAGTAAGGAACAGAATTTATGAAAGAATCTTGATAAATCCAATTTCCTGCTTCATTGTAACCAACAAACAATGTGTCAAGCCCCAATGGCTTTAAAGGCTTTAAAACAAGTTGAGCACTCCCTTTAGTTGAAAAATAATAGGTTTTGTTAAAATTTCGTACATAACTTTCTCTAGCATGCATAAAGCCTAAATAAGGAGGCAAGGGGTCTATTGCTATTTCTTGATAATGTTTTACTTGACAAGGATATTCAATACTAAAATATCCAGTATCATCAGTAATAACAGTACCAATTTTATTTATATTTTTTGCTCTTAAATTTTCATCAACATCCCAAATCGAAATTTCAAGTGGAACTCCCTTTATTCCTTGCATTGTGGTGCCATTAACTATTCTACCACTTATAGTATTTGTACCATCACAACTTTTCTTTTTACAATTAGAAAATAACAGTAAAAAAAATATGGCTAAAAATAAATTTAAGTAATGCATATTATTGTTTAATAATTTTGAATTTGTAAGGTGTATTATTGCATATAATAGTACAAATATAAATACCAGCAGTCATATTTTCTAAATTAAAATTAATAATTTCTTTGATATTGTTATTACTTTGAATTTTTTTGCCATTGATATCAGAAATCTCTCCATAGCTAATTAAGGATGAATTTAAAGATTTTACTTGAAAAGTATTAGAAGTAGGATTAGGAAAAATTACAAACTCTTGATTATTTATTATTAAAGGAATACTTGTAGGTAAATCTGGACCACTTAATAATATAGTTTGTAATTCTTCTAAAGTGTAATTACATATTGCCATGTTTTCTATATGGGCGTAAAATTTACTGTTGTATTTGGCTTCAAATCCAGGCTTTAATATGATATCCTCTCCTGCTATAAATTCTACTTGTCCTGGGGTACTAAAACTATCAATAATAAATTTCCCAGTATCAGAATTTAATGAATTTATCTTAAAGAATGAATTAGGTGATTTATTTGGATAAATATAATTAGGTGATTCATTAAAACCAGCTTGTATCTGGTTTTTAACTTGAAATATACCTTCTCTATTTATATTCATATTGTCTAAGTATATTAATTCGTCACCTATTTCTCTATTTATGAATCCTAAATTACTAATATTTGTAGTGTTATATTTTTTCAATTCATCATTTCTAAAGTCTAAATGATTAGAATTATTAGGCATTTCACCATACACTGACTCTTTAAAATTGCCTGTTTTAGGATAATTATAACTTGTATTCCAGCCTAATATGATATCGAATGGCGTTCTTAACATATTTGAACTGGCTGAATTATTGGCAATATCAAAATTTTGTGGTAATTCATTGCCATTTTGGTCATATCCTTTATAATCTAAAGCACTTTGCAATGGAACGAAACAAAAATGTTGTACATCAGAAGTTGAATAAAAATCATAATTGCCAGTAATTAAAAAACGTGCGCCCATGCTGTTTTTAATTGTAATTTCTCCTGTAATTAGATTATAATTAATGATTGAAGATTTAAGCCAATATTTTTTATCCTTTTTTCCTAAATGCTTATACATCAATCTTTGGATAAAAGTTTGATAACCTCCTGGATACATGTCATAAGGTTTAGCATTGTTAATATCAACTGTAAAAGGAATTCCAAGTCCAAGAATATTACATGGGCTAGTTTTCTTTTTTAACAAATTAGATAAACATCCCCTCATTGTCCAAATCATACCATAAGGAAATTTAGAAACGGAAACAACTGTAGTCATTAAATTATAACTAAAACCTAACTCAACAATATTACCACTTCCTTCAGGGCTAGTTCTTAACTTACTATTACTCATTGCATATACAGGAATAGGTATCACTTTAAATATTCGAACTCCTAAAAATATTTTATGTATATTTATTAAATAATCATTGGGAGCTAAAGTATCATCATTAAAAGCAACTTGTCCTTTACCATCCATTAAACCGTTACTCATTGCCATTAATTTACAATGAACTGGCCAACCATTGCTTGCTGGATTTAGAGCAATCAAATCATCCATAAATTCATTTCTTTTGTCATGTGCAGAATATTCTCCATTATTATTACGAGTATCTCTATGAAACATTAAGAGTTGTTTCACTCCTGTTTGTTTCATCACATTTTTATAATATTGAGTTTGAACAAAAGCTGTTGATAAAAAAGCGACTGTTCTAATTAAAGGCCTAGGTACTTTATAAATCCAGTCAGTTACATGTTGCATAGCCAATGGGATTATTGCACCTTGATGTGGAGCATCTAAACTAATAAACAATCTAGTATTATGACTTCTCCATCTTTTAAATTTATTCTTATCTGCAATAGAACCAGTATTAAAATAATCATTAGTTTCCATTTTTGTAAGAGCAAATCTACCTATTACTCCCCCCATGCTTTCTCCAATTACTACAAACTGATGACTAGTATCTGTCATCGTTTTTAATTTATCTAGTAATGAAACAATGGCACTAGCATTTATTTTCATGTCTATAGTACTTTTTTTCCAATCTACTATCACAAAATCATAATCGTAATTATATAACATTGGCAAATATTCTGGCTTTCTTACATTTATAATTACATCTGCATAAATATCAGGAATTTTTCTGTTTTCCAAAATATCAATTCCTTCAAGATAAATAATTGGTTTTAATTTTTCATCACTGCTACAGCCTCTATAAATTCCAACATTCAAATGTGGTAAATCTAAACTAATATCAGGTAGTTTTTCAATATCATCTGAAGTTATTGTTAAGGTAGATAATGAGTGTTTTATTACAGTATTGTCCATTAATACCATAGCTTTTGGGTAATAAACACCTTCACTAGGATATGTAATGGTAATTTCAGAATAATTAAATGGGTCTATTTGTCGAGGTCCAAATCCATCATCAAAGTCAATTTTAAACTCATGTGGTGAAGGGTGAGAAAACACATTAGTACAATATAACGGATTATTATAAAAGAAAAAATTTGAAGGGTCGATAGTAAATGTGACTTTTCTATATCCCCATACCTCAGAAAGTGGAGAAAAAGCAAAAATTTCCTTACAAGTTCCCATAACTGGTGTTTCTAAATTGTATTCAAATGGTTCTGATGTTCTATTTGGATTATCAATAATTGTATCATCATCCCAAATATACCATTTCCCAAAATTTGAACTATCCCAAGCATCAGCTCTAATTGAATTAAAACTAAAATCCATTAGTCCTAATGGTAACTTACCAGAAGTAACAGAATTTGGGTTATTAATTATGTATTGATTGATAATAGCATCAGCATTTTTTTCTATAATTGTATCATTGGGGATAAAACCATTTACGTAACTCATTGCATTAAATTCAAAATATAAATTATACCAGTTTCTTGCATTGCTTGTATCATAACTTCTAATTGTATAAAAACTATCATTTGTATAATGCGCAGCTAAATCAAATAAAAAGGGTGATGGACAATCAGCCCGTTTTAAATTCAAAAGTAAACGTCTTAATTCACCATTTAATGTACTATCATTTTGTGAGAAAACATTTATAATGGTATTACTAAATAATACTACAAGGAATATAAAATTAATTTTTTTCATAGGTGCTAATTATTTTTATTAGTGTTTGCTTCGAGTTCTTTAATTCTAGCATTTAATTGGAGTATGTATAATTGCATTTCTTCTAATTTCCTTAATAAGATAGCATTCATATTCCCTAATTCAATTCCTGACTGCTCAACTTGAGATGCAGAAGGTACATTAGGTAAATGGTGCGCTGTATCAATATAAAACTGAACACTATCTAAAGGCAACAACACATATGTACTATCAAAAACATAATCTGGCCAATCTTTTAGATTTACAATAATTTCTCTTGCATTCATACTACCATCAACAAAAAACAATGTTGCAGTACTTTTTTGAGTACCAGTTCCATCTCCTACCCATACCGTTCCATCTTGTTTTACTACAAACCTTGTAGCACTTCCATTTGTACATGTTGCATTTGTTCCACTTGTTCCCCAAGTTTGCCCATTAACTGTGAAATTTGTTATAACTATTGCTATAGTTATTAAAGATTTAATTGAATTTTTCATAATATTTATTGATTTTTTAAATTTTTTACATTTCTAATGACACAACTTTAAAACCTTTAGTTGCTTAACAAAATGGGCATGCCCAAATGCTAATCAACTTAACAGAGGCTCTGGTAAGCCCATCAAGAATTGAAAAGTAAATGCAATATGCCTTGTAGGGCACACTGTAAAATACCTCTTTTCTCGATTAAAATTTACTAGATTTCAGTTAAGAAAATTTTTTTTTTAGTGTGTCTATTTTCTTTTTATTTTCTGTATATCCGTAATTACTCATAATCCTGTAATACTAGCAACAACAAGCCTAT
>CAYVDH010000108.1:0-11726 GCA_964450355.1 uncultured Flavobacteriaceae bacterium | reverse complement strand
AATTAATTGAATAATTTTTTATTTTTTTTTAAAGATATAACCTATTTTCGCACAGCTAAAAATATATTAATTTATGTCAGTATTAGTAGGAAAAAATTCAAGAGTTATAGTACAAGGTTTTACAGGGAAAGAAGGCACATTTCATGCCACCCAAATGATAGATTACGGCACCAATGTCGTTGGTGGTGTTACTCCAGGGAAAGGCGGAACCAATCACCCTGATTTGGGTAAACCTATTTTCAATACTGTGCAAGAAGCTGTTAAATCAACCCAAGCCAATGTATCTATTATTTTTGTGCCACCTGCTTTTGCTGCCGATGCAATTTTAGAATCAGCCGATGCTGGAATTGAAGTTATTGTATGTATTACTGAAGGTATTCCAACCAAAGACATGATTAAAGTGAAAGAATACTTAAGCAATAAAGCATGTACACTTATAGGCCCTAATTGCCCAGGAGTAATGACTCCAGGTGGAGCTAAAGTTGGAATCATGCCAGGATTTATTTTTAAAGAAGGTAGAATAGGTATTGTTTCAAAATCTGGAACTCTTACATACGAAGCTGTTGATCAAATTACTAAAGCTGGATTAGGTCAAAGCACAGCAATAGGTATAGGTGGCGACCCTATCATTGGCACTAGTACTAAACAAGCTGTTGAACTATTAATGAATGACCCTGATACAGATGGCATCATTATGATTGGAGAAATAGGCGGAGGAATGGAAGCCGAAGCCGCCAGATGGATAAAAGAACATGGTACTAAACCTGTTGTTGGATTCATTGCTGGTCAAACAGCCCCTCCAGGAAGAAGAATGGGACACGCTGGTGCTATAGTTGGTGGCAAAGATGACACTGCAGCTGCTAAAATGGCTATCATGCGCGAATGCGGAATTCACGTAGTAGAATCGCCAGCAGAAATTGGAGCTAAAATGGTAGAAGTACTCTCTGCTAAAAGCAAATAAATACTAACAATATGACCACTGAATTAAGCAATCTTTCTCAATTTTTTATTGAGAAGGAAGAGAAATACAATGCACATAACTATCACCCTCTTCCAGTAGTTCTAGAAAAAGGAAATGGTGTTTTTTTATGGGATGTAGATGGAAAACAATACTATGATTGCCTTTCTGCATACAGTGCAGTTAATCAAGGTCATTGTCATCCCAGAATAATTAATGCTTTAACTTCACAAGCTCAAAAACTAACCTTAACTTCGAGAGCTTTCCACAACAATGTACTTGGAGATTACACTCAATTCATTTGTGATTATTTCAATTATGAGAAAGTGTTGCCAATGAATACAGGCGTTGAGGGTGGCGAAACAGCCATTAAACTTTGTAGGAAATGGGCATATGAAATAAAAAAAATTGAACCAAATAAAGCTAAAATTATTTTTGCTGAAAACAATTTTTGGGGCAGAACTATTGCTGCTATCAGTTCTAGCACCGACCCAAAAAGTTTTTCTAATTTTGGACCCTTTGTCTCAGGTTTTGAAATCATCAAATACAATGATCTCGAAGCTTTAAAACACGCCTTAAAAGACCCCAATGTAGCGGGTTTCATGGTAGAACCTATCCAAGGCGAAGCAGGTGTTGTAATCCCTAATGAAGGTTACCTTAAAGAGGCTTATAATTTATGTAAAGAAAACAATGTTTTATTTATTGCAGACGAAGTTCAAACTGGCATAGGTAGAACAGGAAAATTACTGGCATGTGATTATGAAAGCATTAAACCTGATATTTTAATTTTAGGAAAAGCCCTTGGAGGAGGCGTTATTCCAGTTAGTGCCGTATTATCCAGTAAAACAATTATGGACACCCTAAAACCAGGTGAGCATGGCTCTACTTTTGGCGGAAACCCATTGGCATGTGCAGTAGCTATGGAATCATTGAAAGTGATTAAAGATGAAAAATTAACAGAAAATGCTTACGAAATGGGACTTATATTTAGAGAAAGACTAACAGCTATACAGTCCAATTTAATAGAAACGGTAAGAGGCAAGGGCTTGCTAAATGCAGTTGTAATTAAACCATACAGCAACGGAAAAACAGCATACGATGTTTGTTTATCGCTTAAAAACAACGGCTTATTAGCCAAACAAACTCACGACCACATCATTCGTTTTGCACCACCTCTTACAATTACCAAAGAACAAGTAAATGCTTGCTGCGACATCATTGAGCAAGTCATTTTAAAAGAAGAAAATTAGTCAACTAATTATTCCACCCAACTTTTAAAGTACTGCTTATCTTCAAATTGCATAGCAGCCTCAGTTATTTTCAAGGGATAAAAAGGATCAACCATTACAGCTAACTCTTTAGTTTCTTTAGCCCCAATGCTTTTTTCCACCGTACCAGGATGTGGCCCATGTGGTATTCCTTTTGGATGCAATGTAATCATTCCTTTTTCAACATGTTTTCTGCTCATGAAATCACCATCTACATAATACAATACTTCATCAGAATCGACATTGCTATGATTATAAGGTGCTGGTATGGATTGCGGATGGTAGTCATACAACCTTGGCACGAATGAACATATAACAAAATTATGTCCTTCGAAAGTTTGGTGTATTGGCGGAGGCATATGAACTCTTCCTGTTATTGGCTCATAGTTATGAATACTGAATCCAAAAGGATATTGATAACCATCCCAACCAATGGCATCAAACGGATGAGACGCATAGGTGTATGGGAATAATTCATCCCCTTTTTTTATGATTACTTTAAAATCTCCAGTTTCATCGTGAGTAATCAAATTTTCAGGCAATTTGATATCCCTTTCACAATATGGAGAATGTTCTAACAATTGTCCATATTGATTTAAGTATCTTTTTGGTGGTCTTATAGGACTGAATGATTCTGTTATAAACAATCTATTGTTCTCGTCATTAAACTTCAACTGATAAATTATACCCCTAGGAATTACTAAATAATCTCCATATTCAAAATTAATTTCACCATATAAAGTGAGTAATTTACCGCTACCTTCATGTATAAAAATCACCTCATCTGCATCTGCATTTTTAAAAAAATATGCATCCATGGATTTTCTTGGAGCAGCTGTGACAATGTACAAATCTTGATTAAACAATTGCACAACTCTACTTTCCAAATAATCATCCTTAGCTTCAGTTTTAAAAGTCAAAAAACTTCTGTTTTGCATGTTGTTTGCTATAGCCGCTTTTGGCTTAATATCAATTGGCTCTCCTATAGATTTTACTAATGTAGGAGGATGACAATGATAAACTAATGAATAAATACTTGAAAAACCTTCGGTGCTTACTAACTCTTCAGAATAAAGGTCGCCATTGGGTTTGCGGAATTGTGTGTGACGTTTTGATGGAATTTTTCCTAATTTATAATAAAAAGGCATTTTATTTCGTTTAAATTTGTGGTAAAATTAATTAAAATTGTAATGATGTTAAAATTTAAGTTGTTGTTTTTTCTACTTGCGCTGTTTTTTTGCTTTCAATCTTGTCTACAAAATACTGATTTTAGAGTAATAAAAGACTCTGACACAAGCTATTCACAAGACATTAGAAGCATCACAAAAAAAATAAATGAGACCCCAAAAGTAGCGGAGTTGTATTACAAACGAGCAAATACTTTTTATTTTGAAGACAACTTTAAAGAAGCCATCACAGACATAGGATATGCTATTGAACTAGACAGCATAAATCCATTGTACTATTTTAAAAAAAGCCAATATTTAATGGCTTTTGATTCGGTAGATTCAAAGGAAGCTGAAAAAACCCTAAAAAAAAGCATTTCTCTTAAAAAAGACTATTTTGAAGCATACATTGACTTAGCTAAAATTCAATTGGCTAAACAAAATTACAATGATGCTGAACAATCATATATTGAAGCAAATAAAATCGACCCTTCCAATCCTACTCCGTATTTTTATTTAGGCATTTTAGCTAAAGAAATGAAGGACACTCAAAAAGCCATCTCATTGTTCGAAAAAACTTTGGTATATGAAAGCAATCATTACGATGCTATCATGCAACTTGGAAACTATTATGCCGAAAAACAAAATCCAAAGGCCATGATGTTTTTTGACCGAGCCATTAAAATTAATGAATTAAGTGACGAAGCCTTATATGCCAAAGCTTTGTTTTTGCAAAAAGAAGAAAAATACAAAGATGCTTCGGCTTTGTATGAATTGATTACTAAAAT
Source organism: uncultured Flavobacteriaceae bacterium (assembly GCA_964450355.1). GTDB lineage: Bacteria > Bacteroidota > Bacteroidia > NS11-12g > UBA955 > CAYVDH01. The sequence goes on along the minus strand of CAYVDH010000108.1, from coordinate 7,546 downwards.
TAACCCCTCACATAAATTTTGTAGATACAACTTGGCATACATCCATGTATTGTTCAAAAATTACAATGATGCACAATCTCTTTTAGATGAATTGATATTGATGGAAGATTCCTATGCAGATGCTTACGCTTTAAGAGGATTCATCAAAGAAAAGAAAAACGATAAAACTGGGGCATATACAGATTATCAAAAAGCTTTAGAACATGACAAAAATCAAACTCAAGCTTTAAATGGATTAAAAAGAGTGAATATCAGTTTATCTTTTTAAAATAAATATCAACATCAGACCCGTTGTACAGTGTTCTAAATTGTGCAGTAGAATCTGTTAAATCGATGATGGTTGCATCACTTGTTTGATTAAAAAATGTACCCCTTAGAGATTTAGTATTCCCATTGATGAAATACCAAGTTGAATTGGTTGAATCCGGTGAACCACTGCATTTATTGACGTAGTCAAAACTAGTTAAAACACTGTCTTTTTTAAACCTATAATAATCATCTTTTAAGCACGACTCGACTAAACCAGGAAAAGTCCAAACATTGATATTCCCAGAAATAGCTTTAACAACCTGCCATTTATTTTGAGTTAATTTTTTATAAGTCAAATCTTCAACTTTAGGCTCATCTTGTTTAGTATTCGATTTTTTGCACGAAAAAATTACTAAAGAAAATAAGACGGCCATTATAAACACTTTTCTCATGGATGCACAAATGTTAATACTGCAGGAATAGACGAATATTCAATGCTTAACTTGAGCGTATTTTCATCCAATTGAACTATGTCTGTGGTATCATCTATGGTGATAGTTGAAGATAATTTAGCATTTAAATAAATCTTAGTATTGTTGCTAATCAATGCATAAGGACTGTTTGTGCTATCTGGGTCAGTAGAATTACATTTAGTAGGAATATCAAATCCAGTTAAAATGTTAGACGTTTTGAACTCATAAGTATTGTCCATGTTACATGGTGGAACTAAAATCCAAACCTCAGTTCCACTGGCATTGATGGAACTTACTTTCCATTTTTTTTGGGTCAATAATTCTGCTTTAGATTTTGAGGGTGTATTGTCGCTGTTATTGTTGTTATTGTTGTCTTTTTCTTTGCAAGAATGGTAAATTACAACAGAAAATAATAAAAGAAAAGCTACAGATAAATTTTTCATATAACAAAAGTAATAAAAAAGGACTTATTTTGCAAATCATAAAAAAAGGAATGGCTTGGTTTAAAGATTGGTTCAATTCACCTTATTATCATTTATTGTATTCGAATAGAGACGAATCTGAAGCTCAAAAATTCATCAACAATATCCATTCAGAATTGAATTTAAACTCAATTAAAATACTGGATTTAGCATGCGGAAAAGGAAGACACTCACAAACGTTGAATCAATTGGGGCATAATGTTACAGGAATAGACTTAAGCGAAGAAAGCATTAAATTTGCTAAAAAAAATGAAAACAATTCTCTTACATTTTATGTTCATGACATGCGAATTCCATTCATCGAAAATGAGTTTGATTTAATAGTGAATTTATTCACTAGCTTTGGTTATTTTGATGACAAAAATGACAATTTAATGACATTAAATTCAGTGTACTATTCATTAAAAAAAAACGGATTGTTCATTCAAGATTACTTTAATTCTAACTACGTGATTAAACATTTAATCCCAGAAAACTCAATAGAATTAAATGGCATATTATTTACAATTACAAAAACAGTTGATAACAACACATTAATCAAAACCATAGAAATAAATGACAAAGGGACAAAGGAGAAATACCAAGAAAGGGTTGACTTATTGACTTTAGAAAACTTTGAACATTTATATCATCAATCGAATTTAAACACATTAAAATTATGGGGAGATTACAATCTGAATTCATTTAACCAAGAAACATCCGAAAGATTAATAATTTTATCACAAAAACAATGATTTTAAACATCGATACATCGCTTTTCCAACTCATCAATCAACAATTAACTACAGAATGGTTGGATTTTTTAATGGTAAAATTTTCTGACAAATATTTTTGGATACCTTTTTATTGCATTGTCATCTTTTTCATGTCTAAATCTCATGGTAAAAAAACCATTATTATGATTGTCTTTTGGGGTTTGAGTATTTTGTTTGCAGACCGTTTGACAAGTGGAGTTATAAAACCTTGGATAAAACGAGAAAGACCTTGTCATGTTGTGGAGCTTACTCCAAGAGTTCTTGACCCATGCAATGATACTGGTAGCATGCCTTCATCTCACGCAGCTAATCACTTTGCCATTGCCTTATTATTGATTGGTTTTTATGGATTTAAAAAAGATAAAAACAGTTTATTTTGGTTGCTATGGGCAGCCGCAATTGCATACAGTAGAGTGTATTGTGGAGTCCACTACCCAAGCGATGTTTTGGTTGGAGGGTTGATAGGAGCAGCTATCGGTTTACTTTGTTTTTATGGATATCAATTTACAATTAAAAAAATCAAATGGGATTAATTTATTCAATATTAACGCTGATATTTGGCCCTTTACTTGGAATTATACTGTATTTAAAGTTCAAAAAAGACAGTCAGAATTTCATTTCATTTACTGTATTGTTCAGTGGGGCTTTTTTATTGGGAGTGGCATTATTTTGCTTGTTACCAGAATTATTTGACAACTTAAAAATGGCAGGAATATGGGTGGCAATAGGTTTTTTTGTACAAATTATCATAGAAAAATTCACAGGTGGCATTGACCATGGGCATATCCATCATCACCAATTGCCAAAAAACATTTTTTTTCTGTATTTTGGATTGTTATTGCACGCTTTGTTTGAAGGATATTCGGCAGGATTGAATTTCAATGAAGATGGCAACCAATTTTCTGGAATGGTTGTAGGCATTTCTATCCATGAAATACCTGCAGCATTTTCACTAGCCATATTACTTTTTCAAAAAATCAAAACCAAACACACCATTGCTATCTTACTTCTGGTTTATATCTTATCAACGTCTTTAGGATTTTTCTCTGGTTACACTATTCACAAAGAGAATTTAATTTCTGATGAAGTGTCTTTTGCCATTACAGGAATCATTGCTGGTACATTTTTACACATCAGCACCATAGTCGTGTATGAACAATCTTTATGGAAAAAAGAAGGATTGAAAAAATGGATTTTTATACTTGCTGGCATGTTAGTTTCCTATCTTGCTTGTTTGATTGGATAATTTTTTTTGTCATTTTTTACTAATAAATACAATTTTTACAACTTTTAAACATTATTTTGCATGTCATTATCCATGAAAAAATTGCTATACTTACTCATCGTTTTTCAATCTTTTAAACTGGAGTCACAAGTTGCTGGCAAGGGGGTATTTTCTTTTTTAAACTTGAATCCCTCTGCCAAAAGTTTAGCATTGGGAAGTAATTTTATCAGCAGTAGCGACAATGATATCAGTTCAGCATGGCAAAACCCTGCCATATTATCTCCCAAAATGAACAATCATTTTTTTAGCTCATACAACAATTATATTTCAGACATCAATTCAGGTTATTTTTCTTATGCCCGAAGTATTAAAGACAAAGGAAATTTTGGACTAAGCATTTTATATGTAGATTATGGGAAATTCAATGGTTATTCCAGCAATGGTGTATCTACTGGTACATTTACTGCCAACGACCAATGCATTAATTTGTCATATAGCAATCAAATAAAACCTAAAATCAGAGTTGGAGCGAATTTTAAATACATTTATTCCATATACGAAAGTTATGTTAGCAATGGTTTAAGCAGTGATTTATCAGCAATATATACCGACACAGCAAAGAATTTAAATTTAACTGCTTTTGCAAGAAACATAGGTTTTCAAGCAATACCATACAGTGGAACTGATAGACAAAATTTACCATTTGAATTGGCCTTTAGCATCAGTAAAAAGTTAAAACACCTTCCTTTCAGATACCATTTAATTTTCAACCAACTTCAAAAACCGGACATGAGGTACACCATCACCGAAACAAATGAAAGGGATGAAAATGGAAATGTGAAAACAAAAAAAATGACTATAGGTGACAACATTTTAAGACATTTTGCCTTAGGTGGAGAGCTTAATTTCAGTAAAAACTTTGTAATAAGATTTGGATACAATCACCAACGTAGAAAAGAAGTATCTCCTGAACAAAAAAGAGGAACCAGCGGTTTTAGTTGGGGCTTAGGTTTTAAAATCAGTAAATTCATAATAAGCTATGGAAGTAGTTCCATGTTTCCTGGTTACAATGCCAATCAATTTAGTTTGCTTGTAAACTTTAGTGAATTTAAGAAAAATTAATTGTTAGAGTCAGAATCATTACGAGTAAATTCATCGTAATTGTATTCTGGCATTAATTCACTTTTAACATGTTTTACTGTTTCATTTAATGCTTCAGTAAATTTATTAAAATCTTCTTTATATAAGAATATTTTCGATTTCACATAATTACCATCTTCAAATTTTTTAGTACTTTCAGTTATGGTTAAATAATAATCATTGCTTTTGGTGCTTCTTACATCAAAAAAATAAGTTCTTTTGCCAGCTTTTACACGCTTAGAGAATATGCTGTTTTTGTCTTTGTTTTCGTCCATTGGTAGTGAAATAATGAAAAAATATTGTGCTAAATAACAATCTTTTTTTTAGAAAACAAAAAAATTGCATTAAATTGGCAGATAAATTGCAAGATAATTACAAAATGAAGCAGCTACTTATTTTAATCACTTTTTCTATATTTTATTCCAATTCATTGTTTGCCAAAACAATGGACAGTACCAAAGCTCTTTCTGTTGGCGATTCTGTTACAATTAGCCCTTGTCCTCAAAATGGATTTAAACACATTCAATATTATAAAAAAACAAGGTTCCCTAATCCAAATGCTACATACAACAAAGAAACTGGCGATGATTTTTATGAGTATTTTTTCTTAGACGGAGATTTTGATGTTAAAATATTACCTTGTGAATATGGCAATAAAAAATATAAAATCCTCAGTTTAAGAGTTTTTGTTGATAAAACAACAGGATTAGACAGAAGGGTGATGTTTTTGGAATTAGAGAAAAATACAGTAGCTTGGGTTGAACTGGATTTAGCAGTAGAAAACTGGGAAGTGTATATCGAATTATAATTGCGAATTCTTGCTTATTTTACCGGTCTTCCAACCATAAAAAAGCAAATATAAAAAGCATAAAACTCCAACCAAATAGCTCAAATTAATCCCCAAAAGATGATTTTCTGATAAATAACTTTGTATAAAACTAACTATTCCACCTCCCATAATCATCATGATTAAATAACTTGACCCTTGATTTGTGAATTTTCCCAAACCTTGAATAGCTAAAGTAAAAATACAGGGCCAAAGTGTGCTGCAAAACAATCCAACACTAACAAACGCCATCGCTCCTTTAATCCCTGGCATGGCCATCCCTATCGTTAAAAACAATACACCTAAACCAGAATACAACATCAATTGTTTGGAAGGGTCGCCTTTGCTTATGATATCGGCTAAAACTAGTACTACGATAATCACTGCATAAAAATAAAATTGATCAATGTCGTATCCCGCAATTAAATTGACTAAAAGAAATAAAGCAAAAGCTAAATAAGGCATTATCCATTTAAGCAAAGCACTGTAAATTTTATTTTCAGTGAATACAGAGGCTGATGATGCCCAACGACCAATCATTAAACTTCCCCAATACAAGGAAATAAAAGGAGTTATTTCTTTTTCATTAAGCCCACAATATTGTTTTAAATATTCACTCAAATTTGCACCATTAGATACTTCAACACCAACATATATAAAAATAGCAATCATACCTAACACCAACTGAGGGTATTGAAGAGCTGATTTTTTCTGAGACTCAATGTTTGGAATCGCCTTAAATTCTTTGATTTCAGTTGATGAATTTAAAAAATTAGGAATTTTAGAAAAATGAATTAAAAATGCTACCAAAACAAAACTAGCTCCTAAAACCAAATAAGGTATTTTCACATTTTCTAAATTGATGTTTGTAGCAGCTCCTATTTGATTAAATATAGCATAACTAACCAATATAGGACCAATGGTAGTACCAATGTTATTCACCCCTCCTGCCATGCTTAATCTTTGTGAGCTCCTCAATTTATCCCCAATATTGATAACAAGTGGATTTGCTGCAGTTTGTTGCAATGAAAATCCCAAGCCAACAATAAACAATCCTAATAATAGTAAATTAAAAGAACCAGATTGAGCAGCAGGATAAAACAACAATGTACCAAAAGCTGAAATACCTAGTCCTAATATCAAACCTTTTTTATACCCTATTTTAGATAGAAAATCATCATTTGAAAATTTTTCATACAGCAAATAGGCTATTGAGCCAACAGTGTATGCAACATAAAATGTAACTGAAATTAATTGAGATTGCCACTGTTTGAGGTTCAAGGCTTTTTTAAATATTGGAATTAAAATATCATTGCTTGCGGCAACAAATCCCCAAAAGAAAAACACACAAATTAATAGGTAAAATGCTGATTTTGAAGAATCAACTTCATTATTTTTATTCAAAGTAATCATTTAAAAGTGAATATTTTTCAATAATAAACAAGTTTTTGAATATTTTTGGAATAATTGTTGTTATATTTGCAATACTAAAAAATACAATTTAATAATTTTATGAAAAAATTAATTTATTCAACATTAAGCATTGCTTTAGCTGCTGTAGTTTTACTAAGTGGATGTAAAGGTGATGATGGAAATGGTAGTGGAACTAACAACACCCCAAAACCTACCATTACTTTCCAAAACAACAATGGAACTTTTACAGGTTACACCTTTGCTGATGGTTCATTAGAGACTGGAACTGACATTAAAATTGGAGTTAGAATCTCTTCAGAAGTGAACTTAAAAACTTTCAGAATGACTCAAAAATTAAACAGCGATGCAGAAGTTACTGTTCCTAGTATTTTCCCTGATTCTACTTTTACTTCAAATACTAAAACATGTAACAAAGATATTTCTTTCAAATTACCTTCTACTAAAGGAACTTACACTTACACTTTTTATGCTACTGACAAAGATCAAACAACTTCATCTGCTACTATTAAAATTGTAGTTTTTGGACCATTGTTAGAAGTAGTAGATCAAACAGTTTACAACAACAAAGGTGCTGGTTTTGGAGCTTATGATTTAATAGGTAATGAAAACATTTCTACTGCAGACAATACTAACACTTCTGTAAGAGATATCATTGATCAATCTACTTCTGACTTATTGAGTTTAAAATGGAAATCAGGCAACAACACTCGTTTCATTAAAACAACATTCACTAAAACTTACACTCAAATTAAATCTACTGATGATATCATTGCTTTATGGAATGCTAACACAGCAAATATTAGCGATATGGTTTCAAACATAGCAATTGGTGATTTAATACTTGCTAAAGTTGAAAGAGGCGGTCAATATACTTACATGGTAATTGGAATTAGCCAAGTTGAAGATGTTACTGGAAGAGATGATGATTTCGTTCAATTCTTCTTCAAATACTAAAATAATTA
>CAYVDH010000107.1:0-11815 GCA_964450355.1 uncultured Flavobacteriaceae bacterium | reverse complement strand
ATATAATTTAAATTGTTCCCAAACCAATTATTCAATAAAACCTGCTAAATATTCATTAGCTTTATTTGATGTTTTTAAATGGTGTTTTTTTGAATCATGGTATTAAAATTTTCATGTTTTATTCTTTTATTCATTTGTTTAATAAACAATTCTGTTGCCCAAAACATAGGAGAATTTGGACATGGAAAAGCTGTTAAATTTGGAGGAAATATAGGATTTGGTAGCACATTTACAATGCAACAAGGAGTAAATAGCCGAAGAGTGCCATTCAGTTGGTATGTCAACGGAAGCCCCACTGTTCAAATATACGATGTCAGTATCCCTTTTTCTTTTGTGTGGAGTGAACAAGAAAGAAGCTTCTCTCAACCATTTAATAAATACGGTGCTAGCCCATATTATAAATGGATTACTATTCATGCTGGTTGGAGAAACTTGTATTTTAGCGATTATACATTGTCTGGAGCTACTTTTTTAGGGGGTGGAATTGAACTAAAACCAGGTAAATTTAGATTGACTGCTCTTTATGGTAAATTCAGAAATAAAGTGAATGTAGATGATGAAAATAGAAGTAAATACAGCTATCTATTGCCAAGCTACGAAAGATGGGGGATGGGTGCTAAAATTGGATTTGGTAAAGGACCTAATTTTACTGACTTGATTTTTTTTAAAGCCATAGATAAAAAAGATTCTACCATCGCAAGAAATGCAGATAGCGCAGGAATCAAACCAATGGAAAATATCTCTGTTGGGATTAAATCAAATTATTTGTTGTTTAAAATGTTCGACTTAAATATTGATTTTGCCGTAAGCGCAGTTACTTTAGACAGTAGAATCGTTGATACTGCAATTACCCAACTTGAAGCAGTAAAACCATACACCAAATTCATGACTTTAAATCGATCGACTCGCCCTTTTCTTGCAGGAAATTCTTCTTTAGGCTATCATTACAAATTTTTTAGAATCAAATTAGAATACCGCAGAGTTGATCCTGAATATCAAACATTAGGCTCGTATTACATTGCTAATGATTTAAAACAATACACTGTTTCTCCCTCTTTCATGCTATTTAAAAACAAAGTCATTTTAACTGGAAGTTACGGGGTTAGAACTAATAATTTATTAAAAGATCAATTGAGCACAACTACCAGTAAAATAGGTTCAGCTTTTTTGAATATTAATCCTAAACCTCATTATGGTTTTGCATTTAATTACAGCAACTATGGCACCGATTTAAATAGCGGTCAAGTTCAACTAAATGATTCCATATTGTTTAGCATCATAAACCAATCCATAGGAGGGAATTTTAGATTTTCTAAAACAAAAGGAAAAAAAACAAAAAGTTTTGTTTTAAATGCTCAAACTCAAAGTTTAATTGATAATAACATCATTTCTAGAGCTAATACAGAAAGCAATACCATGGTTATATCCGCTAGTTTTAGCAATGGAAATGGTTCAAAAGGAATTAATTGGAATGTAGGTACTAATTACACTCAAGTAAATAATGTTGCAGGAACATTCCAATTGATTGGCCCATCATTTAACATCCGAAAAACATTTACTAAATCTAAATTCAATATTTCTGCAGTAGCATCATTTCAGCAAAAAATTAAACAAGGTGCTGCCGATGGAAACATTACCAATGTTGGAGGTAATTTAAACTACACCTTTAAGAAGAAACACAATTTAGGCATGATGTTAAATGCCCTCTTTAACAGAACTAACAACGTTTCAATATACACTTTTAATGAACAAAGGGCATCTTTAAGGTATGCTTTTAACTTTTAAAAAAATAAAACCATGATATCAACTATACTGAAAAAAACATCTATCCTTCTTTTACTTTTTCTTGGATTTTTGTCCATCAAAGCTCAAGTTATAAATATTAGTGTGACTGTCAATCCACCTTACGACCCAGATTTTTATAACTACACCTATGATCCAAGTAAAGTGTTAATCACTTTAACAAACATGTCTGCAAGTACTCAGTCAATTAAGTTAGGTGCAACATTTAAATCCATTGATGATAGGTATTCATTATCTAGTTCGCCAGATTTTCAACCAGCTCAACCTATCACCATGTTGGCTGGCGAAACACGTTTGTTAACAGCAGATGATTTAATTGCGTTATTTCCTTCTGTTAATAGTTTAGTTCTTGTAGGAATTTCAAGAGAAGAATTACAACGAACAGGACGATTGCCTGCTGGAATATTCCAATTGTGTGTTACAGCTTATAATTACAGTTCTCAAGGTTTTACATCTCCTTTAAGCGCAAGCATACCCGGTGGTTGTTCAGCTCCATTTAGAATAAGCATTTTAAATGCACCTGAAATAACTTCGATGGGAGCAACCCAATGCGGTGAAATGATGGTGCCTATGGACATTCAAAATTTTGTGATGTTATGGATTGGACCACCCGAAGCTCCAATAAACATTAGATATGTGATAGAAATGATAGAATTATTGCCTATTGATAGAAATCCAATGGAAGCATTTGAGGCTGCTACTTCTCCTATATTTTTTACTGATAGTGTAACCAATTTAACATCTTATGCATACACTGCCGCAAATCCAAGATTAGAATTAGGACGAAAATATGCTGTAAGAATTAGGGCTGTGGATCCCGAAGGTCAATTAAGGTTTTCTAATAGGGGTTATTCAGTGCCTTGTACTTTTACTTATGGTTCTACAGGCAATGGAAGATTTACCCTTGCCAGTCATTTCCCTACAAATAGAGATTACATTCCTTGGCGTTATTTTCCATTAACTGTAAGATTTTCGCCTTATGACAACGATTTATATAGATTTAATTTCAACTTGAATTTGTTAGAAAATGGTGTTTCTGTTTATACACGAAATGAAGAATTGCGCTGGCCTTATGGCCCTGCCGAATCACAATCCAGAGCTACAGGAATGACCATTGTTGAAGATGCTAGCAGAATTATTCCCGTTAATGAAACAAATGCCATCTTTGGCAGGGAGTTTTTAAGGGGAGCTAGGTATCAATACGATGTCAGTGGTTATTTCTTACACCGTTCTTCAGGCGAGAGTCAGCAATTGGCTGTTTCTTGTAATGATGAATTTATTTCTGGAATAGGAACACCTGTTAATCAAAGTCCATCTAACGGTTCTTCTCAAGAAAGGGGAGCAGTTACCCTAAGATTTCAAACAGCAGATTTTCCAGTCAATTTTATTCCTTCTTTTTCTGTTGTGGGATCTGGTACTTCCTCTCATCCCATGTCTAATTTTTTCAATCATGGGGTAGAAGAAAGGTATCTGCTTGAAGTTTCTCGTACTTCTGATTTTTCAACTACTGTGCATTCTGTGTCAAGAAGATTTGCTCCTAATGTGGATTTAAATCAATGCATAGCTAACAATGATTTGTTAAATGATTCCATATACAGATCCATAGAACACACTTTTGAATTCACTGAAAATGGAACCTATTACTGGCGTGTAAAATGGCTAGAAGACGATGCCGACCCAACAAGTAATGCATACATTACTGGACCTACTTGGAATTTTACCATAGGAGATGCTCCACCTGAAATTAGAAGGGATAGTACCAGGAGAACTTCTCCAAGTTGTTTGGCAGATTGCATTTCATCTCCTGCAAGCGATCAGGTTCAAGTGGCAAGGGCTGCTGTTGGTAATACAATAAAAGTTGGGAAATTTGATATGGTCTTAACTGAAATAACATGGAGCGGAACCGATGCAAGAGGCAAAGGACATATACGAGTTCCATTTATGAATGCTCCAGTAAAAGTAATGTTTACCAATATCAGAATCAATGCTCGTAATGAATTAATAGGTGGTGAAATACTTACTGAAACAGATAATTCAAGTTTAGTTCCTGATGCCATAGCAAGGGCTACTGGTGTGTTTACGGGTGTAGGGGAAACACAAGGTCAAGAAATTAATGAATGGATTACTACTGCTGGAAGATTAGCCTCACAATTAGTGGGAAGCGAGCCAGTAGGAATGCCTTTAGGGATAGATAATACAGTGGATGGTCAAAGATTAACTATAGGCATCATGGGTTGTAAATTTACACCTACAACGGCTACATTGAATGCTTTGGTTAGCCTTGATGTTCCTGAGTTACATGGTTGGCTTTCATTAGGCGCAAATGATATTTGTTTTCATCCGGGGGGCTTAAACATGGGGCAAGGTAAATTGTATTTGCCTTTAGATAGAGATTTGGCTTATACTGAAGATATTCGCTTAATACTTAAAGCACCTTCTTTGCCTAGAGATACAGGCACTTTTGTAAGTTGGGATTGTGAAGGTTTTAGAGAGTTAGCAATCAGTGGCTTGGTGCGTTTTGGTAGAAATTTATTGGTTCCAGATGCCGCTGATGGTTCAGCAGGTCCTGGTCAAGTAGAAGCGCGATTTACAGTAAGAGTTCAAAGAAAAGGAAATTGGATGTGTGCATTAGACATGGATCAATTTCAAGTTGCAGGATTGCCTGGTTGGGGATTTACAGCTAGCGAAGCATACCTAGATTTTTCAGATTTACAAAATGCGAGTTCCATGACTTTTCCAGAAGGGTATGGCGGAGTTCAAACCATTCATTGGAAAGGGTTTTACATGAAAAGATTGGCAGTACGACTGCCCAAAGAGTTTCAAACTGTAGGAAGTCCAGGCACGAGAATTTCAGGCTCAGTTAACAACATGTTAATAGATGGGACAGGGTTTAGTGGTAAATTTGCGATAGAGAATTTAATCCGAGTGGATGATGGTAATTTAGATGGTTGGGCTTATTCCTTAGATTCAGTTTATTTATCCATGGTGAGCAACGATTTTAGAAATGCTGGTCTTGTTGGTGAAATAAGATTGCCAATATCTCAAAGTGATGAATTAAAATACAATGCCACTTTAAATAGAAGTTCTGCTGGGGCTTTTGCATTTGAATTTAGAATACAACCTAAAGATACTTTTCAAGCTGAAATTTGGGAAACTACTTTGTCATTGTTGCCAACATCAAGGGTGAATGTCATCATAGATGGAGCTGGTTTTGCAGCAGGTTGTGATTTATCGGGTAGTTTGTCTATTACTGGGTCAAGAGGAGGTAGTGGAGGAGCGCAAATTGATGGTTTGAGTTTTAATGGCATTCGTTTTGAACATTTTGCTTTAAATAGTAGGGGACCTAATTATGTTTCACTTGAATCAATCAATGGATTTAGATGTGCCCGTGCAAGTGATCAACATTCTGCAGGTGGTTTTCCATTGAGTATTACTGCTGTAAATATAACGACTAGAACAGGCCCTCATTTCATGGAATTTGACCAAAGTCCTGGTTCACGTTTTGGAATTGAGTTTGTACTGGCTTTAAATTTAACAGGAGAATCAGGTGGATTTAGTGCTGCTGCAAAAATTGCTTTATTAGGCAAATTGGAAACTTCTCCAAGACAAAGTTGGACTTTTAGTGGTGTTGTATTAGATTCAATATCAGTAGGAGGAGATATAGGCCCTGTTTCTATAAGAGGAGCTTTGACTTTTTACAATTCGCATCCTGTCTATGGAAAAGGTATAAAAGGCTATTTAAGTGTAGGCATGCAACCTACCATCCAAGTAGAAGCCACTGTACAGTTTGGTGAAGTAAATGGTTTTAGGTATTGGTATGTGGATGCTATGGCAACTTGGAGTCCCGGTGTTACCTTATTTACAGGAGTAGATTTAAGAGGTTTAGGTGGTGGAGCCTGGTATAAAATGCGTCCACCTACACCTGTATCTTTTAGCAGCATTCCTTCTTCTCCAGTAGGTGGATCTGAGAGAAACCCTTCACAAAATGCTACTCGCCCATCTAGTGAAAGTGCAGGTGCAACTAGTACCGGTGGAGCTTTTATTCCCGATGGTTCTATGGGCTTAGGATTTCAAGTGAAAGTGAAAGTAGGAGCAACTGGAGGAAGTTCAGCATACAAAGGACTCATTACTTTAGGTTGTAATTTTACAGCATCAGGAGGTATGGAAAGAATATTTTTAGAGGGCGATTTTATCATCATGTCTGAAAGCGATGATAGAGCCCGAGCTGCTATTGGTGCCAACATTAGAATTGAATACAATTGTGTTACTACCACATTCCAATGCAATGCTCAGGTATTTGTGAATGTTGCTGATGTTTTGGTTGGTTACAACGAAAATCCTAGAAACCTTGCTGGTGCAATTGAAATTTTTGCAAGTCCTCAAACTTGGCATATTTATGTTGGTCAACCCGATTTACCAGTTGGATTAAGATTGGTATTAGGTGGTCAAACATTAGCAAGAGCAGGATTTTATTTTATGTGTGGCATGGATTTGCCACCTATGCCACCTGTGCCAGATAGAATAGCTCAAGCTCTTAATGTTACTCCTCTCAGAGATGTAACTAATTTATCTAGAGGTGATGGATTTGCTATGGGAACTCTCATCGAAATACCACCTTTAGACATACGTTTAATGCCATTTTATGCCCGTTTAGAATTGATGTTCGGATTTGATTTATCTGTTAAAAAATACACTCAAAGGTGTGAAGGCATGGCTGCTGGTGAAACAATGGGTGAAAATGGTTGGTATGCTCGTGGTCAAATTTATGGCTTTTTCTCTGCTTCAATAGGATTGTATGTCGATTTGTTTTTTGTTAAAGGTGAATTTGAAGTTTTAGGAGTACAAATGGCTGCATTTTTACAAGGTGGTTTTCCAAATCCTAACTGGATGCAGGGCGCTATAGCAGGAAGATACAACATTTTAGGTGGTGCTGTACAAGGCAATTGTCATTTTGAATTTACTCAAGGAAGACCATGTGTGCCGCCAGTAGAAAATCCTATGGCTGGAATGGAATTAGTGGCTTCTTTAAGTCCAGATAATTGGAGCAACAATGTGGATTGTGGTGTAGAACCAACTGCATTGTACAATTATTCCATTGATGAAGAATTTACTTTAGTTCAAAAAGACTTGAACAATCAAGATGTTGTCAGAAAATTCAGAGTAAAACAAAAAGAAACGCAATTAAAAGTTTTGAGAGGAAGAGATAATTTTGTAGATGGTACAATAGGTATGAGCGAAAATAATACCTTGTTAACCTTCTATCCTGATTCATTCTTAGCCTCAAGAACTGGTCATATATGGGAAACTGTAGCTTATGCAGAAGAGGAAATAAGAGGTGTATGGACGGTTACAAAAGATTTGTCAGACAGACCAATTCAAAAAAAGTACGGAACTGTTTTTGTGACTGGTGCAAGACCTGATAGAATTAGAGAACAAGATGTGGCTTATTCTTACCCTTTCCATAACCAAAGATTTTTATTGCAAGATGAATGTCGACAAGGTGTATTGGCTTTAAAACGCAGCATGCACTTTCTGTTCACCGAAAGAGAAAGAACACCGGGCTATACTTGGCAGTTTAAAGCCCGTTTTACCCCTCTGAATGGTGGCGAACCTGTATTTTCAAATTTAAGCAATTACACTACTACCAACATTAATTTTAGTATCCCAACTTTGCAGTCCAATAAAATTTATACTGTTGATTTTATAGCCATGAAAGTTTATTCAGGAACAGGTAAAGCTCCTTTGTCATCAAATGGATTCAAAGGACAAAATGTTAGCATAAGGACTTCATTAAATACCCAAAGAATTGGAAATTCAACCATAGAAACAAGAGCTAAAACTGTAACTGCTGGAGCTAAAACTAGCGATGACTTAGTGGTGTTATATACCTTTCACTTTAAAACCAGTCAATACAATACCATTGCCACTAAATTTGCTGCCATGAGTACTATTGAAACCAACAAAATAGCTTGGGGTGATTTGGAATCCATCACACATGTATCAACAGGTGAAGGTTTTGATGAATACGATGTAAATGCCCATAGCTATCAACAAGGGGCTAGAACCATTAATATTGCACCTATGGTGACTTTTGATGCAGATTGGACTCCTCGTTCTAACATATGGATGGAAAGACAACAATACGCTACCTATGGCTTTAGAGATTGGTTGATAAGTGAAAATTTTTCAGGCTGTGGAGTGTCTAACCCTAATTTCAGAACTCGAAGATATGGAATACCACCTAAAGGTCCAGTGAGTTTTGCAGATAATTACAACTATAAACCTTTGTTAATGGGTAACGAATTGCAACCACCTGTTCCTGAAAATGGTTTTAGAGTGAGTTTCCCTATGAGAAGTTTGGAAAGTAGTATGAGCTCTAGCGCATTATCAAGAGCAGCTTCTACAATGGGTGATGGAAGACATAGAATACCTATTTTTTATGGTGTCCCTACTCAAACTGTACAAAACAGAGTAGAATCCAGAAATTGGGCAAGAACCATAGTGGCAAATTGTGGATTTGAGTTTCTTTCTAACACTGAATTAGTTTATCTTAATTATGTATTAAATGAACCATACACCAGATTGATTTGGGGAAATTATCCAGTAAGAGTATATTACAATTCACCTACTTGTGGTTTGGGACCCGATTACAGTGAAAATTGCAGATTTAATGTAGTGTTACCAATGAGGTAAGGAGATTTTAGATATAAGAAGTTAGAAATTAGAAGTTAGATATAAGAAGTAAATAATAGAAGTAAACAAAAAAATAATGAAAAAGACAATCTATAGAATCCTAGTAATAAGTGTGTTTTTGTTTTGTTTTCAGCAGAAAATAAAGGGACAAGACAGTTCAAAATTGACTAAAAATTATATTGGAATGATTGGAAAATATAATGGAAAAACCAATGTCATCCGTTGGGCTCCATCCAGTTCTGAGGCTTTCTTTTTGCTCAATAAATATGGATATAAATTAGAAAAAGCTCAAATAGGAAGGGATACTATTTATTTTAAAGCAGTTTGGAAAACCATTGGCATATTTAAACCTGCTGACAGCCTAGTGTGGGCTAAAAGAGTGGATACGAGCAACAGTTATCAAGTCATAGCAGCACAAGTAGCATTAGGAAAAATCAATAGTAGCTTGCCGAATAAACCAAATTTTGGCGAATTGATGAAGCGTTTAAATGAAGAGAGAAACTTACATGGTTTTGCATTAGTGGCTGCTGATTTTGATAGTACTGCTGCCAATTTATTGGGGTTGAGATATGAAGATTATAATGTAACGGCTAAAGCAACCTATGCCTATAGAATCACCCCTTTAGTACCTGAAAATGTTTTAAAAATTCAAGGAAGTAACACCTTTGTTCAAGCCATTGAAGAAGCTCAAATTCCTCCGCCCGAGTTGATTGATATTGGCTTTGAAAATCACATCCGATTAGACTGGTATAACAGTTTACATAAAAATTACTACACAGGGTATTATTTAGAAAAAGGTGATAGCAAGGGCAAAAATTTTAAACGATTAAACAAAGTGCCATTTACAAGTGCGAACGACCCTAAAAACCCTAAAATTAGTGACCATATGACCTATTTAGATTCAGTTCCTAAAGATTATGTGGTGTACAGTTACCGATTAATTGGTGTCAATGCTTTTGGTGAATTGAGTGAACCGGGTCCAATTGTTTTCAGTTATGGAAGAGACAGAACTGCTCCCGAACCTGCACACACAGTAAATTTTGCAGATGTAGGAGGGCAATATTTAAATATCACTTGGAAAAAAGATGCTTTTGAAAATGATTTTGCAGGTTTTAATGTGTTGCGTTCACAAAATGCTCAAGGCCCTTTTCAAATCATCAATGACAAGCCATTAGACAAAAAAACTAAAAACTTTTTAGACACAAAACCCATAGCACAAGTTGGATCTTTTTATAAAATAGAATGCATTGATACAGCGGGGAACAACAGTTGGTCATTGGGAGTCTATGGTTTTTTAAACGACAGCATTCCTCCAGCCAAACCTAAAGGCTTAACTGGTAAAGTGGATTCATTAGGTGTTGTTACACTTCATTGGAATTTAGGTCCTGAAGAAGACATCAAAGGGTACCGTGTGTTTTTTGCTAATCAAATAGACCACGAAATGACCATATTAACTGGCGATATTTTACAAGACACAGTTTTTATAGATTCAGTTAATATCAATACATTGACTAAAGAAATTTATTACCAAATAGTGGCTGCTGACATGCATTACAATCATTCAGAAAGGTCGGAAATAATTAAAGTAATTTTACCAGATACCATCAAGCCAGTAAAACCATTATTCAGTAATATTTTGGTAACAGATACTGCGGTGTATTTAAGTTGGATTCCAAGTTCGAGTAAAGATGTGATTAAACATCGTATTTATAGAAAAATAGGTGAGGGGCAATTTACATTATGGAAAACAGTAGATGGCAAAATGAGTTCAGAATTGATAGATAAAAATGTAAAAATAGGTGAAATATATACTTATAAAATTGAAGCCATTGATGATTTTAACAACAGCAGTGGATTTCCAGCTGAAATTAGTGGGAAAATATATGATGTTGGTAAACGAACAGCAATTAAAAATGTGAAAGTAGTGTACAACAAAGAAACCAAACGAAACGTACTTAGTTGGGAATATCCATTATCAGACAAATACCATTTTGTAATTTACCGTTCATACAATGGCAGTACATTCAGGGTGTATCATTCTGTAGATGGCAATAAACTAAGCTACGAAGACTGGGATTTATTGGGCAAAGGCACCTACACTTATGCCATAGTAGCCTATTACAAAGATGGCGGCAGCAGTGGAATGAGTGAGAAGGTGGTGGTGGAGGTGAAGTAGTGGTTAATCTTTAAAATACTTTAAACCAGTTTCGTAATTTAAGTAACCTGTTTTGCCATTTTCTAGTTCAACAAAAGCTAGTGGGATTTGCCTAATAAGAGTAATATTAGTATAAATTATTGGCGCTACAATTTTATTTTCGGTTGTAATTATTCCAAATTTACTATCATTGGTTGCTAAAATTTTATTTTTTATTTTTATTTTATGGCTATAATAATAATTATCCCTCATATCAAATACTTCAAAATTGTCATCTAATTTATCATAAATAAGAGGGGTTAAAATACTATCTAACAAAGTTGTAACACCATATTTAAGTTCATTTACACTATTTCTTTTACTTACTAATGCACATGGATTACTATAATAATATTCATTTAATAAATAAATTGATTCATAATCTACTTTGAATTCTTTTTTCCCAAATAAATTATAGTAATTCCAACCATTAGTAGTTTTTGCTAAAAAATATGAAGTATCTTTATTATCTCTTAAAACGACTTCTTTATAAATTGTATCCGATATTGCTTGGTTGTTTTCATCAATTAATTTGCAATTAAAATAGCAAAGCTTATCATTAACTATGGAAATACTATCAGTCACTAAATATGAAAATTTATCTTTATTATTTAAAAAAAATACTTGTTTATATTTTACTGGTATGGTAATTTCTTGTCTATTTATGTCAAAAATTCCATATTTCATTTTACTATACAGCAAAAGCTTTGTCCCATATTTTAAACTAATACTATAAATTGGCTCTAATAATTGTTTGCCATCTATATCATATAAGCCATCTTTATAACTTGAATTATTTAAAGACACCTTGAATAGTCCTTTATACTCTTCGATTCTCACAAATTTAAAGGGCACAATTTCTTGAAAAGTGCTATTTAAAATTCCATGTCTTTCAAACTTATCAATACAATAAATGAATGTATCATTATTCATTTTAAAATAAAAATGAGATTTATAAATTTGAGCCAAGTGATTGTTTTGCAAACTATTAATCTTGTTATCATTACCAAGGTCATTATTTGTTTCATCAGCTGGAATTTTTACAAGGTAATCCATAATATCACTATTATTATCCGCACTTTCTTTTTTAGGTATTTTTAAACCTTTAAAATCTACAGCAAATAC
>CAYVDH010000106.1:0-11848 GCA_964450355.1 uncultured Flavobacteriaceae bacterium | reverse complement strand
TAATCATCATTTCTTCTCACAATAATATTAAAACCATAAAAGCCCTATTAACCCCGAAGGGGTGACAGGATTATAAAAACCAATGACAATGCTGTTCCCAAACCCCGAAGGGGTGACATTGTTATAAACAACAAAAACAATACGGTTCTCAAACCCCGAAGGGGTGGCATAAAAAAAATTTAAATACAAACCATCATGAAAAATGATGTAACGCAGCCCACGGTTGAAACATTGGGCTATGTGATAAAAGTGGAGAAAATAATCATTTAATAAAATTGATATATTCAATGTGTTTTTTGTTAATTTTAATACAACAAATAAGGGATATCCAAAATATGATATTCAGTTTATTAACTATACCCTACTCAGGTGCAAACGCAGCCCGAGAGTGCGAAATGATAATGTAGCACGGCAGCGAAGCGGACCCAAAAGGGCGAGGAAATACTGCCCCTATATTATTGATGATACAATGAACCTAACTCCTGTAGAAACTCTACCGCTTCGTTGATGTTTTGAATGCTTCTCACCATTAATATGATGGTTTTGGAACTCTGTTTTAATTCAAATTTATTGGGTTGGCTTGCCACATATTGAAGTAACTTAGTAAATGCCAAACTGTCAAACAAGGCCGAATTTTCATCGCTAGGAAAATACAATTTCATTAAACCTTTGTCCAATACAATTTTTTCAAACCCCAAGTTTTTACCCATCCATTTTAACCTCACAGACGATAGTAATACACTTACTTCCTTAGGGTATTTGCCAAACCTGTCGATTAACATTTCCGAGAACTTGCTCAGTTGTTCTTCGTCCTCTACTTTGCTCAACTCAGTATATAAACTCAATCGCTCAGGCATGTTTTTTACATAATCATCAGGTATCATTAATTGATAATCGGTATCTATTTGACAATCCCTGCTTCTTATATCGTCTTTTTGATCTGTAAATAAGTCTTTAAACTCTTCTCTTTTTAATTCACGAACAGCTTCATCTAAAATTTTGTGGTAAGTATCAAATCCAATCTCACTGATGAATCCACTTTGCTCTCCCCCCAACAAATTACCAGCCCCACGGATGTCTAAATCCCTCATGGCTACATTGAACCCTCCACCTAAATCACTGTATTCTTCTATGGTGCTTAACCTTTTTTTAGCGTCAGAGGTCAAGGTACTTAATGGTGGCGAAAGCAGATAACAAAAGGCTTTGCGGTTACTTCTGCCTACCCTTCCTCTCATCTGATGTAAATCGCTTAATCCAAACATGTGCGCATTGTTGATGATGATGGTATTGCAATTGGGTATATCTAATCCTGCCTCAATGATGGTGGTGGCTATTAATACATCGTCATCGCCTTCCATGAATCTAAGCATCACATCTTCTAACTCATGACCTTCCATTTGACCATGCGCCACTGAGACACGAACTCCCGGAACTAATTGTTTAATCAATACCTCGTAATCTGCAATGTCTTTGATTCTGTGATGCACAAAAAACACTTGTCCACCTCTTTGAATTTCATTTTTTATTGCCTTTTCAATGATTTCTTTATTGAAAGTATGCAATTCTGTTTTAATTGGGAATCTGCTAGGTGGCGGTGTGTTGATGACCGATAAATCCCTAGCACCCATCAATGAAAAATGCAAGGTTCTAGGAATAGGTGTAGCTGTAAGTGTCAGTGTATCTACATTCGCTCTCAATTCTTTTAATTTGTCTTTTACTCCTACTCCAAATTTTTGTTCTTCGTCTATGATGAGTAAACCTAAATCCTTAAATTGAATGTCTTTACCTACTATCCTGTGTGTTCCAATTAAAATATCTATTGCACCTTCTTTTACTTTTTTTATGGTTTTGGATTGCTCTCCAGCTGATTTAAACCTATTGATGTAATCGACATTAACGGGCAAGCCTTTGAGTCTTTCTTTGAAGGTGCGGTAATGCTGATGAGCCAAAATGGTGGTAGGTACTAGCACTGCAACTTGCTTACTATCTACTACTGCTTTGAATGCACTTCGAATCGCCACTTCTGTTTTACCAAAACCTACATCTCCACACAACAATCTGTCCATGGGTTTTTCACTCTCCATGTCTTTTTTTATTTCATCTGTTGCCTTTGCTTGGTCAGGAGTATCTTCATATAAAAATGATGCCTCGAGTTCTACTTGCAAATAGGTGTCTTTGCTGAACGCAAATCCCGGTTGAGCCCTTCTTTTGGCATACAACTTAATGAGTTCACGAGCAATGTCTTTAACTTTTTTCTTGGTACTTGATTTTTGTTTTTCCCATACTCCACTGCCTAATTTATGTAAATTAGGTTCTGTACCTTCTTTGCCACTGTATTTTGCTATTTTGTGCAATGAATTGACATTGACAAACAACAAATCACCATCTCTGTAGGCTATTTTTACAGCTTCTTGCATGGTGCCATTCATCATGGTTTTTTGCAATCCCATGAATTTTCCAACACCATGGTCGATGTGGGTGACATAATCGCCAGGATTTAAATCTGTCAACTCTTTAAGAGTTAAAGTGGTGCTTTTACTGTAACCTCTTTTATGTGTTTTGAATCGGTAATACCTCTCAAATAGTTGATGTTCGGTATAACAGGCCATTTTGAGTTCATTGTCTAAAAACCCTTCTGCTAAACCATGGTAAACTGGAACAATGTTGATTTGTTTCTGCCTGTCTTCTATGATGGAAATTAACCTTTCTATTTGCTTTCCAGTTTCGCTGAAAACAAGATTCATGGTATTGTTTAATTCATTGCCTTGCAAATGAGTCAATAACATTTCAATGTTTTTTTGAAACAAGGGTTGTGGAGACATTTTAAATGAAAACACATATTTGGATTTGAAAGCTCGCATGTTTCCAATTTCAAGGATGACATTGTATTGTTTCAAATTTTCTTTGATGTCGTTAGGCGAAATAAGAAAATGTTGTGGTTTTTCATCTTTGTCTAATGAATATTCCCATTGTTTAATTAAATATTGATATTGATCTTCAAATTGCTTCGAAATGACCACAGTATTTTCGTTTAAATACTTAAAAATTGAAACTTTTTCACCTGCGATAGAATTGCTTTGAATGTTAGGTACTATGGTTAAAAATCCAATTTTAGAAATAGACAATTGAGTTTCGATGTCAAAAGTTCTGATGCTTTCTATGGTATCACCGTCCAGTTCAACTCGATAAGGTTTTTCGTTGCTGAAACTATAAATATCGATTATTCCTCCTCTGATAGCGTATTGCCCGGGCTCATAAACAAAATCTTCTCTTTCAAATTCATTTTCATCTAAAAATTCAGACAAAAATTCCAAATCTAAATGTTGTCCTAATTTTATATCAAACGATGTTTTAGATAAGTTGTCCTCACTAATTACTTTTTCTGAAATGCTCTCTGGAGTGGCAATGAGAATGAAAGGGTGATTTGATAGCTTAATTTTCGTGATGATTTCAGCCCTTAATTGAACTTGTTCATTATTAATGTCATCGAATTCAAAAGCTTGTTTGAAGCTAGAAGGCAACAACATCACTTCATTTTCCGAAATGAGATGTTCCAAATCGCTACGCATAAATTCTGCTTCTTCTTCCTCGGGAAGTAATAATAAAATGTTTTTATGTGTGTGATAAAAAATAGATGCAATGGCAACTGCCGAAGATGAACCTACCAAACCTTCAAAATGGGCAATAAGCTGCTTGTTGTTTTTAGTTAACTCTAAAAACTCATGTATTTGTTTGTGCTTACCGAAAGCCTCTACAAGTTCTCTGACTTTCAAAACGAGGTGGCAAAGTTAAGGATTATTACAATATGTTTACTTTTTTAACGTTAAATGGATACAACAATATGAAACTGATAAATTTACTGTTATTATGTATTGCACTAGTTGCTTTAAAACAAAACAATGCACAAACTACCAACCCAAACAACACCATTCAACTTGCACTTTTACTGGATGTAAGCGGCAGCATGGAAGGTTTAATTAATCAAGCTAAAACAGAATTATGGACCATAGTGAATGAAGTAGCAAAAGCAAAAAAAGACAACGAAAATGCCAGATTAGAGATTGCGCTTTATGAATATGGGCGACAAACAAATGATGCATCAAAGGGTTATGTAAAAAAGTTATTGGATTACACTTCGGATTTAGATACAATTTCACAAGTGTTGTTTTCACTCCACACCAATGGTGGTGAGGAATATTGTGGATGGGTAATAGACGATTGTTTAAAAGAATTGCAATGGAGAGACAACAAAGAATTGTACAAAGTGATATTCATTGCTGGAAACGAAAATTTTGACCAAGGCGTGGTCAATTACAATACAGCTTGTTCCAATGCCAGTGAAAAAGACATCATAGTCAATACCATTCACTGTGGCGATTCATTTACTGGGGTAAAAGGATATTGGGCTAATGGAGCTGAAATTGGCAATGGTAAGTATTTTTTCATTAACCACAACAGCAATGCTTACAACATTAAAACTCCTTTTGACAGTGTTATCAATATCATCAACGACAGTTTAAATACCACATATTGGGCATTTGGAAACAATGGAAAATCGTATTATGAAAATCAAAAAAGACAAGATGATAATGCCTTGTACTCAGGCGCAGACATCAAAGCTAAAAGAGCATTTTCGAAAACCAACAAAGTGTATGACAATAAAAAATGGGATGTTGTAGATGCAAATAAAAACGACAGCAATTTTTTTATCAAAACTAAAGACAAAGATTTGCCTGATGAATTAAAAGGAAAAACCATTGAAGAAAAAAAGAAATTGGTAAAAGAAAAAACAATGAAGCGGGAATCATATTCAAAAGAAATACAAAATTTGTCTATAAAACGTGAAGAATACATTAAAAAATTAAATACAACTAACAAAGACAACACCTTGGGTTCATCGCTAATCAAAGCCATACGAGAACAAGCGAGTAGCAAGGGATTTGTATTTGAATAAAAAACAATACTTTTGTCCATTAAATAAATGGATATAACACGAATAAAACACCCTTGGCATGGAGTTGGCATTGGCAACAATGCTCCTCACACCCTCACTGCATTTATTGAAATAGTTCCAACAGATACTGTGAAATATGAATTGGACAAAGAATCGGGATTATTAAAAATAGACAGGCCACAATTGTATTCAAACTATTGCCCCAGCTTGTATGGATTTGTACCACAAACCTATTGTGGAGAAGCGGTAGCTAAATTTTGCAGAAATCAATCAGGCAAAGAAGTAGTAAAAGGTGACGGTGACCCACTTGATATTTGTGTATTAACAGAAAAAAACATCAGCCATGGCAACCTTTTGGTACAAGCTATTCCTATAGGTGGCTTGCGATTAATTGACAAAGGAGAAGCAGATGACAAAATCATTGCGGTGTTAAAGGATGATTTGTTATTTGGTGATTTTAAAGACATAAATGATTGCCCACAAAATTTAATGGACAGACTTAAACATTATTTTTTAACGTATAAATTGAGTCCAAACTCGAGCAATAATAAAATAGATTTAGATTGCATTTACAATCAAGAAATTGCATTTGAAGTCATAAAAAGAAGCTGTGAAGACTATAAAAAATTAGTGTCACAAAATTAATTTAATATATTTGCCCATAATTATGCAAAGAGATACTCAAATTTTTGATTTAATTCAAGAGGAATTACACAGACAACAACATGGAATAGAATTAATTGCTTCAGAAAATTTTGTTAGCAAACAAGTGATGGAAGCAATGGGTAGTGTATTAACCAATAAATATGCAGAAGGATTGCCTGGTAAAAGGTATTATGGAGGGTGCGAAGTTGTAGATAAAGTAGAACAAATAGCTATAGACAGATTAAAACAATTATTTGGTGCTGAATGGGCCAATGTTCAACCTCATAGTGGTGCACAGGCCAATGCTGCAGTGATGTTAGCTTGTTTGAATCCAGGAGATAAGATTTTGGGTTTTGATTTAAGCCATGGTGGGCATTTAACACATGGTTCTCCAGTCAATTTTTCCGGAAAATTATATTCTCCTAGTTTTTATGGAGTAGAAGAAAGTACTGGCCAAATAGACTTTAATAAAATAGAAGAAATAGCAGTGAGGGAAAATCCTAAACTCATTATTTGTGGTGCTTCATCATACAGCAGAGATTGGGATTATAAAAAATTAAGAGAAATTGCTGATAAAGTTGGTGCATTATTGTTGGCAGACATATCTCATCCTGCAGGATTGATAGCTACAAAATTACTTAATGACCCTTTACCTCATTGTCATATTGTTACTTCTACTACACACAAAACATTAAGAGGTCCAAGAGGCGGTATCATCATGATGGGCAAAGACTTTGAAAATCCTTGGGGGCACAAAACACCAAAAGGTGAAATAAAAATGATGAGTGCCTTATTAGACGGAGCAGTATTTCCTGGCACACAAGGTGGACCATTGGAGCATGTAATAGCAGCTAAGGCGGTAGCATTTGGAGAAGCCTTAACAGAAGAATACAAAGACTATTGTAAACAATTGAAATTAAACGCTTCTGCATTGGCTAAAGCCATGGTAAATCACGGCTATAAAATTATATCTGGTGGAACAGACAACCATTTGATGTTGATAGACCTAAGACCAAAAGGCGATGAAATTACAGGTAAATTAGCTGAAAACACCCTAGTAAAATGCGACATTACCGTGAATAAAAACACCGTGCCGTTTGAGACTCGTTCACCATTTGTAACTTCAGGCATCAGATTAGGAACCCCTGCTGTAACTTCAAGAGGAATGAAAGAAGAGCACATGCAAGCCATTGCTGATTTTATCAATGATTCATTAATGAATCACAACAACGAAGAAAAATTAATGAGTATAAAACAGCAAGTGAATGAATTCATGAAACAATTCCCATTGTATTCTTAGACCTACATGCTGCATTTTCGCACCATATTAATTTGTTTGGCATTCATCACTTTGCTGCTTGGCAAATACATTTACTTCAGTGATTACAGTTTAAGTCTAGCGTTTAATTACTTACCTACTGTTTTTCTTATTTTATGGTTTTTAAGCTCTATTTTTATTCATAAAAAATATGAATTAGATAAAACCAAAATCAATAAAATATCCTACAATGCTTTAATTTTAGTTAAAAATTTAGCTAATTTTTGCATTGTATTAGGAGCATTATTTAAATTGATGCACTGGACAGGTGGAACTCAATTGCTCATATCAGGACTTGGTTTTTTATCTTTTTGGTCCATTTTCATTTCACTTACATTCAAAGAAAAATATGAGAAAGACCCAAACATTGTTGATGATTTAGAAGATTTACAATAATTTCATTTCAAAATTTTTTACCGTTTTTAAAAAAAAATGACCGTTTTTAAAACAGTTCTTTTTTTAGATTTGAAAATGCTATTAATTTGAAAATGATGCGAATATTGATAGTAGATGACGAAAAAAACGCTAGAGAATTTTTAGCAAAATCCTTGGAAATATTAAATTATTCCAACTGCATAGTTGGTCAAGCAGAAAACATACAAGAGGCAGAAAAAATGATTTATCAATACAATCCAAATTTGGTATTTTTAGATATTGAAATGCCTTTTGGAAATGGGTTTGATTTATTAAACAGAATTACCCAACATAATTTCATGGTGGTGTTTACCACTGCATACAACGATTATGCAATATCTGCTATTAAGTTCAATGCTTTGGATTATTTATTAAAACCCATTGACATTTTTCAATTGCGTGAATGTATAGAAAAAGCTCAATTCAATTTAAACGATGAGGAAAATGAAAAATTAATAAAAAACTTAAACCATGTCAATAAAAACCCAAAGAACAAAGACAATAAACTGGTTATTAAATACAATAAAACTATACATTATATTGAACTGAGTAAAATCATGTATTGCCAATCGCAGAACCAGTTTTCTGAATTCACTTTAAATGATAAAAGCCAAAAAACAGCTTCATTAAACATTGGTGAATACGAGACGGTATTGAATGAATATCAGTTTAAACGAGTGCATACATCTTACATAGTAAACAAATCTTATGTAGAATCCATCATTAAAAATGACGATAAATTAGAATTGATTTTAAAAAATGGATATAAGATTCCTGTATCCCGAAGAAGAAAAAAAGAGGTAATGAAATGGCTGGAAGAAAATTGATTTATTGAAATACTATTTTATTAGACCTATAACTTCATCAAGAAAAAAATTTTATTAACTTAATGTGTGTCTTAAAACTAAATATTTGCTTTATTTTTTTAAATCTGGCTTTTAATCTTCATTGCCAAATTAAAATCATTGATATTACATCTAATAACAACATTAAAACAATCAATGATTTTCCTGAAAACAACATAAAAAATGAAGCTAATATCTATAAATTTCACTCTGTAGTTTTTGATAAATTAATAATAGAATCAAACCATCTATTGACAAACAAATTGACTTATTATTATTTAACAAAAGGAAATGATTTAAAATCTTTGATTGATCACCATGTCAAGTTTTATTTTAAAGATTCTACTGCTATTGTTTATGATATTGATAATAGCTACTTAAACATTTATAAATTAATCGATACAAATTTATTTGAATTTGAATATGAACATTCAATAAAAAACGAACGAATAAGCAATATATATGTTTATAAATCAAAGATTTACATGTTAACTACTCAAAGAAAAAACAACACCATTAAATTGTATTCATTGACTAAAAACGGGAAAGAATTAATTGTTGAAATTGAAGACCCTTTTTATAAGATATTCATTTCAATCTCTGAAAAAAGCAACTATGAATTTTTCAATAATTTACTCATTTTTCGCGACTACTCCAATGCTTATTTTAAAGTATTTGACCTGAATAAATCAAACCATGAAAAGTTTATTTATCAATTTCAAAATGACACTAATTTAGTACAAGCGGATAAAGAAATTCAAAATTACAGAAGATATAATGATGCAAAAAATTTCATGTCGGCAACCGAAAGGTTATCTGCTAGAAATTACCTCAGTTCAATCTATTGCTTAGATTCAGTAATCATTGTAAAAACATCTTCCATTGGAATTTCCAATTATAATGATCATTTTTCATTCATTTACAAATGGAGAAACAACCAGTTTGAACTCATTCAACAATACAATCCTATGTTTCCGATTGAAAAAAAATATTTAAATCAGAAAATGAATTTTACTAATTTTTGTCATTTATATTCTGATTATAAAACATTCATTGATCATAATTCTATCATTGTATGTGTTAAAAATCTAAAAAAGGAAGATTTAGAAAATCAATTTACTCTAAATGAAATATATAAAAAATTAAACGATTCAAATGATATTTCACCTATTTCCTTTTTAATTTATCAATACCAATCTTCCAATTAAAAATTTAATCCACCTGTTTTCTTTATCATCTTTTTTTCCTTAATATTGCTTTGATGTTTAAACGCGTTTTAACTCTCGTTATTTTATTAAATAGTTGGAGTGCAATTTTTGCTAAAAAACCCCTGTACTTTGGCATTGCTGTTAATAATTATGTAACTGCCAAACCTTTCACAGGTTTTCCTAAATTATTTTATTCTCAATTCCATCCTGGCATTACCATTAGCACTGGTATTACTTGGAAAGAAAAAAACAAACACCAATGGATGCAAACTTTTAAAGCCACGTATTTTAGCCATAGATACATTCAACGAAGCATTGGATTGTATTCAGAATTTGGTTACAGATATTTACCCAACAAAAAACTGGGATTAAGTGTTGCTCTTGGTGGTGGCTATTTACATATGATTCCGGCATCTGAACAATTCAGACAAAATAGCAATGGAGATTGGGAAGAAATAAAAATAAAAAGCAGACCCCAAGGTTTAATAAGTTTATCATTGGGTGTTGACTTTGCAATAAACTCCAAGGGCTACAGAGGTTTTATGCGTTACCAAAATTTATTTCAAACTCCTTTTGTTCCAGGCTATGTTCCTTTATTGCCATACAATGTGTTGCATTTAGGAGTGACTATTCCATTTTCATCATTAAAGAAAGGAGCTAAAAATGAAGCCTAATTTTATTCTCTATTTTCTTGTCCCTTTGATTTATTTTTCTTGTAAAAAATCTGCTGTAGAAAAAACCGAAACTTGCAATGCCAATTATACAGACAGCAGTTTTAAACACCCTAAAAGAGCCATATACCAAGCCATATTAGACAAATACAAAAAGAAAGGTTTACCCGGAATTGCTGTATTGATTGAAGATGAAAATGGAGTATGGTTAGGTGCTGCAGGTAAATCAGACATAGCCAACAGCATCGATTTTAAACCATGCACTGTAAGCAAAGTAGCAAGTATCACTAAAATGATGTTTGCAACAGCAGTAATGCAACTGCGCGAACAAGGCAAAGTAAATTTAAATGACAAAATTGACAAATGGCTTGATAAAGAAATCATTGAAAAAGTAGCCAATGCAGATAAAGCTACTATTCTTGACTTAATGAGACACAGTTCTGGTATCTATGACATCATTACTGATAGTGATTTCTATCTAGCTGTATTAAACAATCCAAATAAAAAATGGAGTGGAAAAGACCTCATTAAATTTGCATACAACAAGCCATCTACATTCTCTTATGTTGAAAATGCAACTAAAGGAGACTACAGCAATACCAATACTTTATTGCTTAGTCTTTGTATTGAGAAAATAATGAACAGACCACACAATGAAATTTTTCATGAATTAGTGATTGATAAATTGGGCTTGACTAACACCTATTACCATCATCACGATGATTTGCCTAAATACACCGCCCAAGGTTACTATGATTTATACAACAATGGAACCATAGTCAATGTTTCCAACTTAGTGACTGGCAGTGGCAATGGATATGGTGGTATATACAGCAATGTGCTGGATTTGCATAAATTCATAAAAGCATTATTTATTGATAAAACATTGGTATCTCAAGCCTCTTTAGACATCATGCAAACTGTTATAGCCGATGATGACAGAGGTAATCTTGGAGTAGGATTATTACAACAATACAAACATCTAAACAATGGGCATTTAGGCATGGGGCATAGTGGCAGAGACTTAGGTTACAGTGGAGATGCACATTATTTTCCAACTAAAAACAACCGCATTTTTATCAATTTAGTCAATTATGGCACCAATGGAAACACTCCTTTGCGCCAAGTATTTTATGACATGAGAGATGAATTTGCCAATGAATTAGCCAAATAATGAACTTTGAAATAAAACACATTTTTGAATGCAGCCCAACAACATTGTACAACGCTTGGCTTGACAGCAATGAGCACAGTGAGATGACAGGAGGAGAAGCCATAATTGAAGCAAAAATTAGCTCGCATTTTACAGCATGGGACAATTACATTTCAGGTGAAATAATGGAATTAAAACCACATGAATACATAAAGATGAAATGGCGTACCAATGAGTTTTTATCGAATCAAGAAGATTCTATTGTTGAAATTTTATTTGAGTCAATTCAAAACAATAAAACCGAATTAACCCTAATACATTCAAATTTATCAGAAAACGACATCCATTACAAACAAGGCTGGGTTGATCATTACTTTTCTCCTATGGAATTGTATTTTTAAAACACAATTACTTAAATAAGTAACGTTCATTTTGTCCATTGATGT
Organism: uncultured Flavobacteriaceae bacterium; assembly: GCA_964450355.1. GTDB lineage: Bacteria > Bacteroidota > Bacteroidia > NS11-12g > UBA955 > CAYVDH01. The sequence goes on along the minus strand of CAYVDH010000106.1, from coordinate 194 downwards.
CCATTATAACCACGTTAGACTCTTGTGTGTAGGCACCGTCTGAGGTTCTAAAATCATAACTATCTATTCGCTCTGCTACTATTTTAGTACCATCTGGGGAAACGCTTAGAAAATTATATTTCTTAGTATCACATGACTTATTTAATTTAATTGTTTCTTTTGAAAATATATTAGATTTATATATTCCAGAATTA
>CAYVDH010000105.1:0-11973 GCA_964450355.1 uncultured Flavobacteriaceae bacterium | reverse complement strand
TTTTCACTTGTTTTAAAAAACTTTTAAATTTTACTTCCAGCTTTGGCTTGCTCTGTCATAACTCACTTTTCCATCTGGAAACATGATGTATTTATCTCCCGCTTTATCTGGCATGTATTCACTTAAATCTTCTCCTTTAATGGCTTTTTCAAACAGTAGTTTATTTCTCTCTATCAAGTCATTTTTTAACATTTTCCATGTCCAATATATTTCTCGGTACGAACTCGAATCTATTTCCCCTTTATTAGTCCTTTTAAAACTTCCACATACTATCGCGTATTTATCTTTTTTAATGCTGGGTTCTAACCTACTAATAGCAAAAAAATATTCTCCATTGACACAGGCATATTCTTGTAACTCGTATTTTCTTTCAATTTTATGAACTTGATAAAAGGGCAACAATGATTTATCAAATCTTCTTGAATTGGGAATGCTGTCATGTAATTTTGCAAAGCGAGGCATCAATGTATCAATTAATTGTTGATGTTGTTTTACATCCAATTTTCCTTGATTGTTATTGCATGCCAACACAAAAATAACACAAATAGAACTTAATATTTTATTCACACAACAAAATAGTACAAAGAAAATATCCAAATGTTTAACTCTGTGTTACGATATTGTTAATAGAATCATACATTACAAATAAAAAAACCCCTCAACCAAAGTCAAGGGGTTAATTCACTTATATGAAAAAATGCTACTAGTATTTGTCGTTTTGTGGGTTGAAGTTAGCCCAAGTATCAGTCCAATCTGTTGAACCAAATGCACCAATGAATGTAGTGCTGCTAAAGAATGAATTAGTTAATTTAGCATCTGTAAATGAAGCACCTGTTTGAGTTAATCCAGAGAATGAAGTTAAAATTGGATTTTTAGGATAATTACCTGTTACACCAGCAGTGGTATTATAACCCATGATCAAAGATGGATCGATACCAGCATCAGCATAGGCTTTAGCATGAGCAGGAGTTCCTGTCATAGGAGAGTTAGCTGTAAATACTTTGTTGGTTTTAGTCGTAGTAAAGTAAGTTCCTACAGCAGCATTATCTGTAGTACCTGAAATGAATGGTCTTGGAGATTTTTTATTGTTTCCAATAGATACCAAGATGTTGTTATCTAATACACCAGCACCTGAAGTATAGTTAGTCAATGTACCATCTAAGTTCAAACCTAATGGGAATCCAGCCAATACTGAGTTGAATATAGACAATTCAGTGTTTCTTCTTAAATGCATTGCATGTTGGTAGTTACCACTTACAGCTTTAGTTGAGTCAAAACTAGCACCTAATAAAGTCACATTACTAAATACTGCTGATGTTTTAGGAGTAGAAGTTGAACCAGAAGCATCGTTATCACTTTCAAATCCATTAGAACCTGATTGGTCAGCATTGAAAGGATCTCTGATTGCTAATGCATATTGAACTTTACCACTGTATCCAAAGTCAGTATCAAAATCATCGTCCCAAGTTCCTAATGATACTAAGTGTTTGCACTCAACAGTACCACCAAACCACTCAAATCCATCGTCACCACCATAAGTTACTTGAACATAATCTACAGTAGTTCCGCTACCTACACCACCCATTGTTAATGAATTGGTTTCGTTGTTAGGAGTTAAAGCAATACCTGCGTATTCTATTCTCACATATTTCAATACACCACTGTTATCGGCATCATTAGCTGTGCTTTGGTAAGTTCCATAATTTACAGCTGGTGAAATTCCTTCAATAGCTGGGTTATTTTGGTTTACATTTGCTTTACCTAACATCACTATTCCTCCCCAGTCACCTTGTTCTCTTGCTCCTGTAGCTTGAGCACTAGTGAAAATAATTGGACTGCTTGCAGTTCCTTCTGCCACCAATTTACCACCTTTTTTAATCACCAAGGTTCCTTTGCTTGATTTTTCTCCAAATAATTTTGTTCCTGCTGGAATGGTTAAGGTAATGCCATCATCTACAGTCACAGTTCCTTTAATTAAATATCTTTTTGTTGCATCTAATGATTGGGTAGTTAATGCACCTGATAATGTTTCATATTTAATAGATGTATCTAAATAAACATAAATTGTGTCAGTTTTGTTGTCACATTTTTTACAAGATGTAAAAGTCATAGCTGCAAACGAAGCTGCGGCAATTAGGCTTAGGGTTAAAAATTTAATTTTCATTTTTATTTTTATTATAATTTATGATACAAAAAAACTCATTCTACTTTAGCGTAAAATGAGTTTTAAATTATCCTTTTGTTAAGTCTTTTTACTTACTATAAACTAAAGACATTATTTCTTGTCATTAGGAAATATTTTGTATGTGAAATTAAAGTTAATCATTTGACCTCTGCGGTAAGATAATAATTGTTTATCAATGTTGTTTTTGTAATTGATGATGTTGTTGCCATCAGTATCTTGCCACATTTGATTTTTATAATTTAACAAATCACTTATACCAAATTTGAAATTCAATCTGCTGTTAATTTCTTTCGATACACTGATGTCTATTGAATGTCTTGGCATTTCATACACAGTAGGGAATAAATCATTTCCAACAAATGCTATTCTTTTTCCAAACACATTGTAAGACAAGTTTAAGTTTAATTTTTTCTTATCGTCATTGTAGGCTATGGTTGAATTCACTATGTATGGCGATTGTCCTTGCAATGCCCTGGTTCTTGCTTGTGACAAATTACTTGAATTTCCTAAATCAACTTGGCTGTAAATGTATGAAGCATTTAAAATGGCTGACATGTTTTTTATTAATTTAGATTTAGAAACATCATCAAACGATCTTCTGATTTCCAATTCTACTCCGTAATTTGTAGCTTTGGTTGCATTGTTCAATGTGTATTGTTGACTTAATCCTACAGGCTGAACATAACTTTCGATTGGGTTGACGAATTTTTTATAAAACCCTCCAACAGAAATGGTTTCAGAAGTTGAAGGATAATATTCGTATCTAACATCTAAATTGTCTATGCTACAAGTTTTAAGGTTAGGATTTCCAACGATGTTAACATCGTACATAAAATCATAATAGACAAATGGAGCTAATTCTCTAAATTCAGGACGGTTGATGGTTTTATAATAAGCGGCTCTGATTAATTTTTTTTCTGTAAAATTATAACTGGTATTGATGGAAGGAAGTATGTTTAATGAATCCATTCTTACTTCAATTGGACCAGAGGTAGTTTTACTAGTTAATAATTGGCTGAAATATTCGGTTCTTGCTCCAATTGTCATCTTAAAATTCTCCATTGGCAACGTAGCTGATACATATCCAGCTAATAATTTATTAGAAGCACTGTATTTATCGTTTGGATTAGTTCCTTCGGCAATTTTAAATCCAGCATAAGTGTTGATGTTTTGTTCAGAGAATAACTTATCTATAGGTTGAGTGATGATGTTGTCTTTTAAAGAGGTATTTCCTGTGTAAACATAACTCAACCAACGGGCATCAAAATCCCTGTTTTTTGTTTCTCCATAAGCTCCTACTTTTACTACAATATTGGAAGATGAATCTAAGCGATTGTACAAATTTTTCTCATAATTTACACTGACAGATTTTGTGTTTTCTTTCAAGTTGGAATAAAATCTAGCAGCATCAAACAAACTTGCACTTGGGGGATCAATCAATTTGTAATCCGATTCACTTCCTATGATTCTATAAGTTCTAAATCTGCGATAATCTGGCTCGTTTCTATTGATGTAACCAAATCCCAAACTGTAAATTAATTTATCATTGATGCTGTTCAACTTGTGTAAACCTTCAATTTGCGAATTGTATATGCTTCTACTGGTGTAATGAAAAGCATAATTTTTGAATTCATCGCTTGGCCTTTCTGTTGGCATTACTCCTTCTCTTATGGTCGTTTCATTTTCACCTATTTGGTTGAACATGTTTTTAAAACTCAATGAATTGTTTTTGTTGATGTTCAATATCCAATTAGACAACGCATTTATTTTGGATTCTACCGCAAAATTAGCATCGTTAAAATCAAACATTTTAATCACTGAACCAGACATTTGGTCGTTTTGATATCTGTTTCTTTTCATGTTAGCATATTGATAGTTGGTAGAATAACCAAAACTATTGATAGCAAACAATTTCATTTTATTTAATCTGATGTTTTTGCCATAGGATAATCCAAATCCAAAATCCAATGGTGCAAGAGTGTTTTTAATGCTGTAGTTATTATTTAAATCTTTAGCATACCTAATTGCTGTTTGGTTGGGAACAGAGTTTAAAGATATTGGAAATGAACTTGGCATAGCCCTGTTTCCATTGTCAAATCCCAACAAATCGGTAGAACCTGCTACATTGTTATGTGCATGTGTTTGAAAACTAGTTCCTACGCGGTATCCAAATCCGAAACTGACATTTAAATAGTCTTTCTCGATGTTGTTTTTTGTGGTTAATTTAATAACACCACCAGCAAAATCTCCAGCTAAATCAGAAGCACCTGATTTATAAATCATGATTTTATCTAGCATGTTAGAAGGCACCAAATCAAATGAAAAAGTTCTTCTATCTACCTCGGTGCTTGGAGCATTGATGTTATTAATTTGTACACTGTTGTATCGTTGACTTAATCCTCTTAAAATTATGAATCTATTTTCCATCAATGTTACTCCAGGAACTCTGGCAGCAGCTTTAGCCGCATCGTTGTCTTGAGATTTTGAAATTTGTTCTGAAGAAATTGCAGAAACAACTACTTCTGCTTTTTTCACATCTAGAATTGCTGCTTTTATTGAATTCGTTTTTCTTACCGCACTTATGGTCGTTTTTTTATTTACTTTAATTTTAGGTATCATCAATATATCACCTAAATTATTGGTTAGATTAGCTGACACTAACACTTTATTGATTACATTGTCATTGTAATTTACAGAGGTTATTGTTAAAGTATAGGAACCAATAGGTAAATTTTCAATTTCAAATTCCCCATTGGCATTCGAAGTAGTTCCATAAGTGGTTCCATTTACAGTGATGTTAGAGAATCCTACATTTGAAAGCTGAGTTGTATCAATCAGTTTCCCTTTGATATTCCCTTTGCTTTGACCTAAAACAGTAAGGTTAAATAAACTAATTATTAATACTAATAATGATGCATTTTTCATGCAACAAATTTGGTGTAACAGTATTAACTTAATTTTAAACTAAAATGATGTTTTTAGACTGATATTTAACATTTAATACCCGTTTCTTAACATTTGGATAACAAATAATTTGACTTGCCTTAATCTCAGTTTACAAATGAGTTTTTATCTGCTCAATTATTTCTGGAGTGTACCAATGGATTCCTTCTACTTTATGAATCAGAGTATTTCCTTTTTTATCTATTAAAAATGTAGTAGGGAATCTGGAAACTCCTAAATCTTTTAAAGCTACTGAGCTTTGGTATATTTTAAGTCCTGATTGAAACCTCTCATTAAACAAATTTAATTTTTCTACCGATTCATCACTTACCAATAAAACTTGAAATTTAGTAGAATCAAATTCTTCTTGTAATTTTTTAAGCTCAGGGTTTTCCCTAACACAATCGCCACACCAAGTCTGAAAAAAACTAATGACAAATACTTTGCCTTCTAATTTTGCTAAATCCAATTTATTCTGATTTAAATCAGTCAATTGCGCTGTTTTCATCATGTTTTCAAATGCATTTTTTGATTTCATCATTTTCAATATAAAATAAGTAGTAATGGTAGCAAAAGCTAATGACAAAAGTATGATTTTCTTCATCTTCATGATGCAAAAGTAGCCAAAAAAAAGAATCTTTCATGAACTTATGTTGTCAATAGAAAACACAAATTGAAAGTATTCAACAATAAAAATGAAACATTCATCTTTTTAGATTTAATTCTGAAATACAAATACTACATAGCTTTAAATAAAAATATATATATTTGCATGAAATCAAATGACTTGGCTTTATCCCCATTTTTTGTTCGCTTTATTTGCATTGGCTATTCCAATCATCGTTCACCTTTTTAATTTTAGAAAATACAAAAAGATAGAATTCACTAATGTTAGGTTCTTACGTCAAATCACTCAAGAAACAAAATCTGGAAATCAACTTAAAAAATATTTAGTTCTTGCCAGTAGATTATTGGCATTGACATTTTTAGTGTTTGCTTTTTCTCAACCAGTACTCATCAGTAAAAATTCAAAAATAGCGGATAAAAAACTCATCAGCTTAATCATAGACAACAGTTTCAGCATGTCTAACAACAATCAGGAAGGTCCCATGCTAGAATCCGTTAAAAACAGAGCAAGAGCAATTGTCAATGCAAGCAACAACGAAGATGAATTCATCATCATCACTTCCGACTTAAACGGTTCTCTATTGCATAAAACAAGCAAACAAAACACCCTTGAAAACATTGATAAAATTAAGATAGGAACAGGTTCTAAACCTTTAACTACTTTGCTCGAAGTTCAAGATCGATTAGTAAAGAATTCTAATAAATCTGTTCATCAATACTTGATTTCTGATTTTCAAAAAAATGATTTACCAGTATCTGAGTCAATGCAAGACAGTTTTATTAAAAATTATTGGATTAAAATACCTTCAACAAAACTTAAAAACATCAGCATTGATTCTTGTTACCTAAGCTCCCCTATTGTGCTACCTAAACAAGCAATGGAATTAAAAGTGGATTTATCGAACTATTCTGAAGAAGAAATTGAAGGACTAACTGTAGAATTATCAATAGACAATAAACCAAAAGGCATTGCCAATACCAACATCAAATCATGGGGAAAATCCACTGTTTCAATATCATTTACAATAGACGATGGTGGTTCTCACCAAGGAGTCATTAAAATCAACAATGATGAAATGAATTTTGATGATAAATTGTTTTTTAGTTTAAACATCAAAGACCAATTCAAAGTCATAAACATCTCCAAAGAAGAAAACATCTATTTAAATTCCATTTATGAAGAAACTTTAGGATATGATTACATCAAATACAATGCGGGCAATGTTCAATTTAATGAATTTCCAAGTTCTAATTTAATCATTTTAAATCAGATAGAAAACACCAGCACTGGCTTAATAACCGAATTGAAAAAATATGCCACTCAGGGCGGCACATGCATACTATTTCCAAACAAAATAGAACCATACGGTGGTTTATCACTCCTGAGTACCGAATTGGGATTAAACATTGGTAAAGATTACATTGCATTCAATGGTAAAATCAATTATTTAGACAAAGAACACCCCGTATTTCAAGATGTATTTGAAAAAGTTCCTAAACAAACTGATTTACCCAATGTGATTAAATATTTGAATTTGCCAAATGGTAATACCCTTTTAAAAATGAGCAATGGAGCGCCCTTCATCAATGAATATAAAATTGGAAATGGAAGAATTTTTATTTGTAGTTCTCCAATCAATGCAGAATTTACCAACTTTCAAAACCATGCTATATTTGTTCCTTTCTTATTGAAACTAGCCATGTTGGGGCAACATCACACCAATTTATACTACCTATGTGGTCAAACTGAACCAATTGGCACTGATTTAAAATTTGAAAACGACATCAAACTGAGCATCAATTCTAATCAATATTCACAAATTCCAGAGCAAAAAAACATGGATGGAAAACTATTTATCAACACCAACGGAGAAATAGAAACTGCTGGGAATTACCAATTAAAAAATACATCAAGCAATCAAAATACAATGAGTCTTTCCTTTAATTACAACCGTAAAGAAAGCGATATAAAAACTCTGTCTGATAACGAATTACAAGAATTGGCAGACAAACAAAATGCCGAATTATTCAATCAAAGTGCCGATAAATTGTCAGCAAAAGTTTCCATAGAAAACAAAGGTCAACCTTTATGGAAATGGTGTATTATTTTTGTTTTGTTATTTTTGCTAATTGAAATACTTTTGATTTTATTTTTTAAACCCAATGCCAAAAATACTGCTTAAACAAGTCTTAATTTCTGATAGATTTTCTGAATTTCATCAACAACAAGTAGATATTGGAATTGAAAATGGCATCATCACTGCCATTGATTGGCAATTGGATGAAACTCATTACAACGAAATTAAAAATTACAACGGATGCATTGCTACAGGGCATTTTATTGATGTAAGATGCAACAGTTCTGAGCCCGGCAACGAACACCGTGAAACGCTTGAATCGTTGAGCAATGTAGCCATTAGCGGTGGGTTTGGCAAAGTTGCCTTACTGCCAAATTGTTTACCTACAAGGCAAAAAAAATCTGATATAGACTTTGTCAATCAATTTTCTAAAACATCTAAAGTTAAATTGATGCCTCTTGGAGCAATTACTACCAACACTACCGAAGAAAACCTCACTGAATTATTTGATATGCATCAAAGTGGTGCTATTGCTTTTAGCAATGCCAACAACAGCATATTCAACAGTGGAACACTGAGCAAAGCATTGCTTTACACCAAAACATTTAATGGATTAATCTATTCATTCTGTTTCGATGAAAACATAGCTCCTCATGCATCTGTTGCTGAAGGTGCTGTTGCTGTAAGTCTTGGATTAAAAGGCATACCTACACAATCTGAATACATCATGGTTCAGAGGGATATTGAATTAGCCGATTACCACCAAGCGAAAATCCATATCTCTAAAATCAGTTGTGAAAAAAGTGTAGAACTGATTCGCCAAGCCAAAGCCCAAGGCATTCAAGTAACATGCGATGTTGCTGTGATGAATTTGGTATTAACAGATGAAACATTGATGGACTTTGATTCCAATTTAAAATTGATGCCTCCATTGCGCTCTGCCAACGAAGTAAAAGCATTGTGGGAAGGAATTAAAGATGGAACCATCGATGCCATTTGTTCAGACCACCATCCATATGAAATAGAGAAAAAAGCAGTTGAATTCAGTTACGCAAGTTATGGAAGCATCAGCCTTCAAATTGCATTGAATTTAGCCATTGAAGGTCGCAACAGATTCATGCCTATGCTTTCTGACGAAGTGTTGTTCGAAAAATTCAATACAGGACCTAGCAAAATTCTTGGATTACAAGCCCCAAAAATCGCCATTGGAAACAAAGCTGAAATCACCATCATCAATCCCAACAAACAAACAACATTAACTAAACACAACAATTGTTCTAAATCTAATAATACCTATTATTTTAACAAACCATTGCCATATCACATTGAAACAACTATAAACCTATAAAAATGAAAGATACAACCCTAGAACTAAGCACACCAGACAACAACTTTAAAAACACCATCATTAAATGGGGATTGATAAGTGCTGCTGTTTCCATTATTTATTCCATCATCAATACACAACTTTTAATAAATGAAATTAGCTTTAACAAAGCCATAAATGGATTGTTAAGTGCTGTTATTTCAATTACAATTTTATTCATTGGCATTAAAGAATACAGAGACAAGTTCAATGGCGGATATATTACCTTTAGTAAAGGGTTTAAAACTGGGTTCATGATCGTTTTAATATCTACTTTGATTTTTGCAGTATTCAGTTATATATATAATTCTTATATCATTGATTACAGCATCATTGAAAACAATGCATTGAAAGAATCATTAAAATACATGAAAGAAAAAAAATTACCAGAAGAACAAATAAAACAATCTTTAGAATACACTAAAAAATTCTTATCTATAAATTATGCTGTCATTAGTACAGTAGTTGGGGGAATTATCATTGGAAGTATTTTTTCATTGATAGTAGCAGCAATAGTAAAAAAAGAAAACAAACAATATGCTTAATATATCTGTAGTAGTTCCATTGTACAACGAAGATGAATCTCTTCCTGAATTGACGGCATGGATCAAACGTGTGATGGATGATAACAAATTCACTTATGAAGTTATTTTGGTAGATGATGGAAGCAATGACAAAAGTTGGTCGGTAATTCAACATTTATCCAAAGAAAACTCAAACATCAAAGGCATACGGTTCAGAAGAAATTACGGCAAGTCTGCTGCTCTTAACATTGGCTTTGAACACGCCAAGGGCGAAGTAGTAATCACTACGGATGCTGATTTGCAAGACAGCCCTGATGAAATCCCAGCATTGTACAAAAAAATAACTGAAGAGAACTACGACTTAGTGTCTGGTTGGAAAAAAAAGAGACACGATCCAGTTTCTAAAACCTTACCTACAAAACTATTCAATTGGGCAACTCGCAAAATGAGCGGCATCTATTTACATGATTTCAATTGTGGGCTTAAAGCCTATCATTGCGATGTCATTAAAAACATAGAAGTATATGGAGAAATGCACAGATACATTCCTGTGATTGCTAAGTCAGCGGGATTTAAAAGAATTGGTGAGCAAGTGGTAGAACACCGTGCGAGAAAATACGGTAAAACTAAATTTGGACTAAATAGATTTGTCAATGGTTTATTGGATTTAATGACCATTTTTTTCATGGGAAAATTTGGCAAAAAACCAATGCACTTTTTTGGTGTGTATGGTTTAATCTTTTTTATCATAGGATTTGTATTGGCTTTATATCTGTTAATTGACAAACTTATTCATATCATGAATGGAGAAAAAGCAGCACTTGTTACAAGCACTCCTTGGTTCTATTTTGGTATGTTAGCCATGGTCATCGGTACTCAATTGTTTTTAACAGGTTTTATAGGTGAATTAGTTTCAAGAAACAGTGGCGAAAGAAATAACTATTCCGTTTCAGACAAATTAAACTTAAATGACTAAACTCAAGGTAGCCATCATTGGACCCGCTTGGCCACTCAGAGGTGGACTTAGTACATACAATGAAAGACTTGCCAAACAATTTATAAAAGAAGGACACAGCTGCGATTTAATTAGTTTTAAATTGCAATATCCCAAACTGTTATTTCCTGGAAAAACTCAATACAGTGATGACCCTAAGCCCGCAGAATTGAACGTCATAAGTCTTATTAATTCCATCAACCCTATCAATTGGATATTGAGTGGATTGAAAATTAAAAAAAGCAACTATGACCTTGTCATATACCGTTATTGGATGCCTTTTATGGCTCCCGCCTTTGGTACCATTGCAAGAATCATTAAATGGAATAAAAAAACCAAATTAGTCACCATAGCAGACAACATTCATCCACATGAAAAGCACTTTTATGATCAATTTTGTACTAATTATTTCATTCCCAAAATTGATGGATTTGTCACCATGAGTGAGAAAGTACTTGCCGATTTGCGCGCCCTTACTAAAGTTAAATCCATGTACATTCCACATCCAATGTACGACAATTTTGGTGACCCATTGGAAAAACAAACAGCTAAACTTAAATTAAAATTAGACCCTAATTATCATTATTTACTTTTTTTTGGTTTTATAAGAGCCTATAAAGGGCTTGATTTGATGATTAAGAGCATGGCTGAAAGTTCACTTCAAGATATGCCAATTAAACTGCTTGTTGCAGGTGAATTTTACGAAGATTCAGAACCCTATTTTTCATTGATCAAAACATTGAACCTTGAAAATAAAATTGAAATGCACACCCACTTCATCCCTAACAGCGAAGTAACAAATTATTTTTCGGCATGCGACATGGTGGTTCAAACTTATCACAATGCCACCCAAAGTGGGGTTACACAGATTGCTTACCATTTCAACAAACCCATGTTGGTAACCGATGTTGGGGGATTGGCAGAAACTGTTCCACATTTACAAGTAGGATATGTGGTGGACAAAGACCCAAAACAAATAGCAGCTTACATTCGTCATTTTTACGATGAAAAAAAAGAAGAAGAATTTTCTCAAAAGGCTTCAGAATACAAGCAAAAATTCAGTTGGGAAAACATTGTCAAAGGATTGATGGAAGTAGCTAATTAAAAGGTTTGATTTAAAGAAATCCATTGAATCATAACTTCCTTTTTCAGCGTTTATAAGTGAATAAGATTGGGTTACAATTGAATTATTAAAAACTTGTTTTTTTTCATTTTGAATTGGTTTATTTTGGTTTAGATTAGTTGTTACAAATTAC
>CAYVDH010000104.1:0-12064 GCA_964450355.1 uncultured Flavobacteriaceae bacterium | reverse complement strand
AAATAGCTCTGCTATTCCTGCATCATTAAATCTTGCGAGGACTCTTGATTTTATTCTATGTCCGCCTTTGGTGGAGCCTTTTTTATTTTATTCATGAATATTATTTAAAATTATTGCATTCATTAGCTCGCAAGCTCGGTTCATAACTAAGCCTAATGCGGAATCTGGGTTGAACAGAGTTCAGTGAATTAAAAGAAATAGAACATGAAGTATCAATGCTAAATGCGGGTGTATATTATTTAAACAACCAAGACAATTCTTATAAGTTAATTCAATTGCAGTTGAAGACCATTTACCTTAAACAATTTAATTTGCTCATTTAATTTGATGATTTTTAAATGAGGTTCAGTAAATATTATTTAAGTAATAGAATTAGAATCAAATAAATATTCTAAATTTAATTTAATGGTGATGTAATTTTTACACCTAGAATTAACTTTTATTTTTCTTTTTTATTAATTTTAATGGTCATCATCCATTTCATTATTATTGTTTTCTGATGCAGGATTTGTATTGAAACTTCTAATTTCTGTGTGCCTTATTTCACCACCTGTTGTGCCAGTTTTTTTGGCATAAAATAATACAACAAATGCAAAAACTAAAGCCCCAATTGAAATTAAAGAAGAAAACGTTTTTTGTTTAAAACTTGCCCATAGCCCTAAAATAGAAATACCTCCTAATAAATATGAAAGTAAAGCGAAAATTTCAGCTGTTTCTTCATGATTTTCTATGTAGTTTTCTGAAACCCCATTTATTTTTTCTACTACTTCTTCTGCTCCTTCTCCAGAACTCATAGCAGCAATTGCTGTCAATGAACCGAAAATAAATATCATAAATGCCGTTCGTTTAACAGCTTCTGATTTTGATATAAAACCTGTTATCATAATGATTACTCCCACTAATGGGAAAATGATTGGTAAATGATTTACCACTAAATGCCAATGTGCTCCATTCATATTATATTATTTTTTTTATTTATATATTAACTCCAAAAAGATAACCAACTAACGCTGAAAGTACCATAGCAATTGTTCCCCATACGGTAATTCGAAGTATTGCTTTTTTAATGCTTGAACCTCCTGTTTTAGCCGATGTTGCACCAAGAATGATAAGGAAAATGATAGTAAAACCATACAGCCAATATTCCATTCCTTTAACTGGAGCAAACAGGACAACTAAAAGGGGTAAAATACCTCCTACTGTAAATGAGGCTCCAGATGCCAATGCCGCTTGAATAGGATTGGCTTGACTTATTTCATTAATCCCTAATTCATCTCTAATATGAGCTCCTAATGCGTCTTTTTCTGTAAATTCAATGGCTACTTGCATAGCTGTCTCTTTTTTTAGCCCACGTTTCTCATAAATTTGAGCCAAAATATTTAGTTCTTCTTCTGGCATTTCTTTAAGCTCTTTGATTTCTCTTTCTATGTCAGCCTTTTCGGTGTCTGTTTGTGAACTAACAGAAACATATTCACCTGCCGCCATGGATAAAGCGCCAGCAACAAGTCCCGCTACTGTTGCTAAAACAATTGGTTCTCTTGTTGAACTTGCTGCTGCAACACCAATAGCTAAACTAGATATAGAAATTATCCCGTCATTAGCTCCTAAAACGGCAGCTCTTAACCAATTGCTTCGATGTATATAATGGTTATCTAAGTAGTTATCAATTGTTATCATTATCTTAATGTTTTATTTAGTCTAAAATTTCCATTTAACTTGTCTATTTTATTCCAAAATATTTTATGTTTGGTGTTTAGTTCTTTCAAAGTTATAATAAAATAATCGATTTTCAAACATAGGAAAAACTTTGTTTTTTGTATTACATTTTTTTTGTAAAAATGCTTACAAATTAGTTTTAAATTTAATAACAAATTACCTTCTCTAACTAATTAAGATTTATTTACTTCTCTTTTTAATCAAAAGGTGTATGCCAGTCCGGTTATTTGTAAAAAAATCAATCTAATCATTTATTCGTCTTCACTCCTCTGAGAGAATATACAAGTGGTAGTTTATCTTGGTGTTTTTCAAACCTAAATTTACCCTTCTCGTATTCATACATCCCTTGAAAACAATTGTATGGTGAATAATTGAATTCATGAAATGATTCAACTTGAATGTGATTATTCTTAAGTGCATTAAATACCTCGCTTAATGAATGGTTCCATGAAATGGTTTTAGTTTCTAACTCTGCTCCTTTATCTGCATATGTTCCTTTCTCTATTTCAATAATTGGTTCTGCTTTAAAATATGAATAGGCTATTTGGTTGATGTCGTTATCAAACATCCATACAACAGGATGAAACTCCGCAAACACAAACAAACCACCTGGCTTTAAAAAATGTGAGACCACTCCAGCCCACTGATTCAAATCTGGTAGCCAACCTATGGTGCCATAACTAGTAAATACAACATCGAATTGCTGATTTAATTGATTGGGTAAATCATATATGTCTGAACAGATAAATTGACAATCTGAATTTGTCAACTTAGTCAATTCCTTAGCCCTTTCTATGGCTTTTTCTGAAAAATCAACCCCAGTTGCTGTTGCACCTAATTTGTTCAAAGAAATTGTATCTTGTCCAAAATGGCATTGTAAATGCAAAATGGATTTATCTTTGATGTTACCAAGTAAATCCAATTCAATTTGATTCAATGAAAATGGTTGTTGAATAAACCCATCTACTTGATAAAATTCAGAATGATAATGTACATCAACCTTGTTGTTCCAAGCCAATTTATTTAGTTGAATGAAATCAATATCCATCTAAACTATTTGTTCATTTTTGAAAAGCCTGACAATAATTGGATAAAACCTCCAATCATAGCTCCATAGGCTATTACTCCTCCTCCATTGCCCGAGGTCATGCTTACAATGGTGATGATAAGTCCTCCAAATAAAAACAATGCTCCAATGATGACGTCCTTATTTACCCCTGATGAAGAACTTGATTGATTATTTATTTCATCTAAAGAAACCCTAGGCACATTAGTACCATCGTATTTATAATCATTACAGCCATTTGTTAAATATTCTTTTTTATTTGAGAGACCGCAAATGATGCCTTCGTTTTTATCAAATTTTTTATTTTTACAATAATGGCAATTTGGAGTTATCATGTCTATTTTTCTTCTTGTTTTTTGGGTATATTAAAAAACATGCTAGTCAATATTGGAATAAAAAATATTAGAACTGTAAGTATAGAAATTCCCATATCAGCAGTGTGACTGGTCATGAATTTTGTTAATCCAGTTTCAGGATTAAAATGTTCGTATAACGAAAAGGTTAATTTCAAGCCTAAGATTCCAATAACGATAAAAGCAGCCGTTTCTAAGAAGCTGTATTTTGCCATCAATTTTACAAACCATTGTGCAATGAATCTCATGGCTAATATTCCAATAAATACTCCTATGCATACCAAAATAATATTTGGAGTAAATGCCACAGCAGCAAATACATTGTCTATAGAAAATGCCATATCCATTAATTCAACTAAACAGACAGTTGCCCAAAAATTCCCAATGGAACCAACAGTAACTCTATACAACCAATTGCTGTTTTTATCAATTAAATCATCTTCTGTTTTTTCAGTCTGTTTGCCTTTGTACCAATCATAGACTAAATACAATAGATAAAGTCCACCCAATGGTTTCAACCACCATATTTTTATTAATATTGCTGCAAAAATCATGGCTAACCCTCTGAAAACATAAGCTCCAATGATTCCGTATTTCAAGGCTTTTTCTCTTTGCTTTTCTGGCAAATCCATCACCATGGTAGCAAGCACAGCTGCATTGTCCACAGACAATAAACTCTCAATAATAATTAAATTTCCGATGATGGCTAAAGAAGTTCCAGGATTGTTTACTATTTCCTGCCATAATACACTAGTTTGTTGAATAATATCACTCATATTGTTTTATATATTTATAATTTTGTTTTGATAATCTTTGCACTTTTTGAGGTAAAACACGAGCAATAATACAGAAAATACTGTAATTGCCAAACCAATAATACTCCAACCAAACACATCATACATTCCGTGTAAAATAGCTGGAATAAGGATAGCCATTGTTAAAAAGCCATTTCTATAAAGTGGATAAATATTTGAAAATGAAATAAAATATCCAGCAATACCACACCATATTGCATGTAAAAACGGCAATGAAGTCAATCTTGCTATGTTCATAAAAAATGCTTGGTTGTAATCCAATGTGGCATTGGTTTTAGTTTGATAATCCACTCCTTCTAAAACTCCAAAACCAATCCCAGATACCAATCCATAAAACACCAATGTTTGAGGCACTATGGGTTCTTTTGCTTTGAAAATAATGTAATACAAAGGAATGGCTTTGATAGTTTCTTCCAATACCCCAACTCCCAATATGAATCCAATGAATTTTCCAATAAAACTATTGGTATGAATCAATCCATACAAAATGGAAAAAGGAAAAACCAATTGCAAATTTACCAAGACTAGAGCTGTTATTTGCGATAGAAAAAAAATTGCTATTGTTTTTTTTGTCTCTACTTGATTGGTTTTAAATAAATAATAAAAAAAGACTCCCCATAAGACTGAAAAATAAATTGCTATGGCATAAAATGTAAAATAAGAATAAAAAGTAAATCGAATCAAAAATGCTGGAGCCAAGCCAACTATAGCCAAATAAATTAATTTTCTGTCTTTAAATAAATCATTTTTTATAAAATCAAACTTTGGATACAACAGTTCTTTACCTAAAGATTTAATTTGTGAAATGACATTTCCCTTTTGCTTAATTTTTACTTTTTTATTGTTCTGTTGTAAAATGGCATTCACTGTAGTAAAATTACTTGTATTTGCAATCGATGCTTTATCAGATTTCAATATTTTACCTTCTTCCACATATAAAGCCAAAGCATCAATGTTGTATGGCCCAAACGTGTTGTTATTTCTGTGAATGTAATACATCTTATTGATTAGCTAAAGTAATTACTACTACCCTTCCACCATCTTCTTTAGACAATAAAATTTGCTTTCCATTGGTTAATTCTATCATCTCGCCTATGGCAATGTCTTTGTTTTCTGTTTTATCTACTAAACTTGTTAGTTTCTGATTTATTAAAACCCATTTATCTTGATAATAGCTGAAATAAGCAACAGGAATTTTTTGTTCATCTGTTAATCTTTCATTTCTATTCACATTTCTATTGACATGCCATTGAAATAAATATTGGTTATTATACACCATCAATCGGTGATTTTCTGGTTTCCATACTGAAGGCTTAAATTGATAATACAAATCTAAAACTGGCAAAGTCCCTTGGTGTTTGGTACCACAAAACGGACATTTGGGAGTGTTGGTATTGTCAAACACATACCATTTTTGTTCGCAAGAAGGATTCAAACATGGCTGCATCAAATCGGTAGTTTTCAATAAAGCCTGCTCCCACATATCTGCAGTAGGTCTTTCGTTGGGAGCATGCAACCCTTTTATAAATGCCTGATCAAACAATTCTTTGAGGTAAGGTCCAGTAATAGTATAAGGCAATTTATTGACATCGGCCCAATATAAATCCCATTTAGATACTTGATTTAATTTAGGTCTGTTTGATAAATCTGTTGGGTGTTCAATAAACAATGCTTTTTCACCCATGCTCAATAAATCGTCTTTTTCTGTGTCTAAATCGTTCACTTTCCCACCTTTCAAAGGATGCCTGTGTAATAAATACATGTACACCAAACAAGCCAAAGCGTGCAAATCAGTTAATCTATTTGGCAATTTTCTATTGGGGTCAGTTTTGCTTAAATGTTTTGTTGACAGTACTTCTGGTGCAATAAAATCTGCAGTACCTATCACTTCGGCAGGAAATAATCCAGGCACCACTAATCCATCTAAATCAATCATGCAAGCTGATCCTGTAACTGGGTCAACTAACACATTGTTGTATGATAAATCAGAATGAGAAAGCCCCATTTGATGCATTTTTTTTACTCCTCGACTTAGATTGACACAAATTTGAAAATAGTTTAACCATTTTCCTAACTCAGATGAATCCAATGAAAGTGGGTAATTTTTGTTTCTAAATTTTGCGCCTGCAAACCATTTACCATTCTTCTCTTCTCCTTTGATTAAATCTTGGCTTGAGTACCCTTTTTTAAAGAAAAATTTAGGGTTATAAATAGGAACAATCAATCCAATTTTATCATTCATTTCAATCACATCAGTGGGCCATCTATAAATTTCTTCTAAGTAATATTGTCCAGCTTCTTTTGTTTGAATTTGATTTAAATATTTAGTGACAATGTTTTTTAATCTTTCTTTTTGATTAAAATCTTGTTTCTCTTTAAATATGGCAACTACATATTTTCTATCAGGACTAAAATAAACATTTTTAGCTGTACCACTTTTAGGTTCTCCATTATCAATGTATTGATATGTAGTTCCTGTAATTATTGATTTTACTGTAATTGTTTTCATGATTAATACACTATGGCTAAAGTTCTATCATCGTGATTTCCTGGGCTCCAAAAATCCATCCAATCTGACAATTGTTTAGATATTTCGTTGTTGTTATTTTCAAAATCTACTGCTACTTTATCGTCATTATTGCCTTTTAAATCATCAACAAATTCATTCCATTTTTCTAATTTTTCTAAATTTGATTCTACTACAAATTTAGGATCATAAATTCCATCTGTCATTAAAAATAAATATGAAAAATCTTTCATCAATTTAAATCCAAATCTGGTTTGAAATTTATCGCTGCTAAATATTTCTGGCATGGTTATAAACCTTGTTCCACCTCCAAATTCACCAACATCAAGCCAATTCATTAATTTAATTTCTGAGCCATCTTTATTCAAAATCCCTATAGGACAATCTCCTACTCCAAAGGTCATAAAGGCATATCCAAATTCATATTTTTTAAACAATGTAAATATCAATGTGGTATGCAAATCTTTTAAATTAACTTCATTCAGCAAAGCAAATTCTTCTAGTTTTTTATGTGCGTGAAAAGCAGCTTTACCTAAATGATTGTATAAATACAATGTTAATTCCTTTTGATTTTCTTCTAGTTCTTTTTTTAGTGCTTCCTTTTCTTCTTCTGCAATGTTTATTTCTTTTTCAGTTAACTCATTGTTCTTATTTATTAAATAATCAATTTGAATGGCATTGTCATGATTGAGTTCTTGCTCCATGAAACTTATCACTTCCTTACAAGCTATTTTAGACCCATGCCTAGATAATTTTGCACTACCAGCTCCATCGGCAACACATACAATACTCCATTGAGTAGAATCGAGGTGTTTGAAAGCATAATCATCATCTCTAAAAGAGCCGACATTAGCATGACTCCTTCCTCTTTTTGAAGCAACCGCAATGTTTCTTTCTCCTAAAGATGAAAATTCATGAACATTGTCTTCTTTCCAATGGTTTTTAATTTTCCATTCTTCATCTTTATCCAAATCACTAGGTATGTTTTTCCATAATGATTTTGGGTCTGCATTAATGATTAAGGTCATTGGTTTTTTGTTTATTTCATCTTCATTTTCTCTGACTTTAAATAATAAATTGATTTTATAATCGCCACTTATCACAGGTGTGCCGCTGATAATTTCTGTTTCATTGTTGTAAGATAGACCAGTTCCTTCTAATCCATCAATTTCAGTATAAACTATAGAGTTGTTTCCTAATTTAATTAAATCTAATTTGTATTTATAGGGTTTACCAACAGTGGCATTGGGAATGGGCCAATGTTGATTGACGATATCAAATATTTGTACTTTATTCATGAATCTTTTTAATAATAATTTTTGATTGAATTCAATGAGGTTAAATGTTGAAATATTCTCTTCATTTAATACAAAGTCTTCAAGGAGTTTGCTTTTTTTTCCTGAAACATCAACATGGTTATTCAGCAATAAATTGGTTAAAAAATCATTGAATTTTTTCATTTGAATTATCCTTGAGCTCTGTTTACATCAAATCCACCTTCACCTGAGGTGTATGTTCCTTGCATGTTACACCAAGGACAAGTGCTTACAGGTTCAGTTCCAATACAATGTATTTTCTGGCATTGACACACTGCAAAAGCATATTGATTTCCACAACAAGGACATGCTGGAGCGCCAATTAATTCATTGCTATTGATTTTGTTTTGAACTTGAATTTGATCAGTTAATTCATCGTATGAACTATCTACTTGAAATCCTCCAACAAGTCTGTAAGCTCTGGTATGGTAATCCAATCCTCCAAATCCAGATTGATTAATCACCTTGCGGTATTTCATTAAATATGGTCTTTTTGTGTTTTGACATTTTGCTGACAAGACAACATAATTACTATCTACTAATGTTTTAGAAGGTAGATTTTTTGCTAAATCTATTTTCGTGATGGTGTCTCCGTCTAATTTTGCAAGTTCATAGCTGGCATTTTGATTATTTTCAACACTGATACTGGTTGTTTTTATTGAATCTGTAATCCATTTAAAAAACTTTTTATAATCTTCTTCTGTAGAATTTTTAAATTGTAAAACATTTTCAGTAAGTTCTTTTAACACATTGATATCTGCATCATCGCCAAATGAAACAGCAACAAGATTGGCAGTTCTAGCCCAGTTTTGCTTCCATTCAGAAATGGCAGATTTGCTGTCTTCGGTAGGAACTCCATCAGTAAACAAAAACACCAAAGGTTTCCAATCTCCTTTTTGTTCATAGGTTGTTTTTACAGTGTTTTTTCTTAATTCAAACATCAATTGACCAAGTCCTTTGCTCAAAGATGTACCGCCACCTATAGGAAATTTAGGTGGGTAAAAGCTCACTACTTCTTGTAATGGAACTAATGTCTTAGCTTGACCAGCAAAAACAATGATTGAAATCCAAACTGTTTCAATGGCATGTGGGTCAGTTTTAATGGCTTTAATGATAGTTGCCATGCCTTCTTCTACTTGTTGAATTTGATCTCCAACCATGGATTCAGAAACATCAATCAAAAAATAAATAGGTAGTCTTCTCATGTTAATACTAGTTATTGATTTTAAATTAAGAAAAAAGGTGTTGTTATATTACTAAATTAATTTCACTTGGTGGAGGTGGCAAAGCAATGGTTTCTCCAGTACCTTGACTTTTATTTCCTTGTTCAATGGTTTCAGATACCCATTTAAAAAATTGCTTTAAAGTATAACTATCGGCAGTATCTAAATGAACCACATCATTGGTCAATTCTTTTAATAAAGTATCATCAGCTAAATTCCCCGCAGCACAACAAACAATGGCACCAAAGTTTAAATTTTTAATTTTAGGAACCATTTCTTTGTACAACATCAAATCACTTGGTTTACCATCTGTGAACAAAAATAATAGTGGTTTCCAATCTCCTTTTTGATTTTCGTTTCCTTTTTTTACTTCATTGATGACTTTGCTATGCAGCATTTCTAATGCCATACCAGTATGTGTAGGGCCGCTTTGAGGACAAGTAATTTCTGGCAATTGAAAAGCAGCCAATTCAGTCAATGGAACTAATTCATTTACTGCTCTATCGAAAGTAACTATGCTAATCCATAATGAATCTAAGGCTTGAGCATCGGCTCTCAATGTATTGATCATTCCGCTTAAAGCATTGTTCAATGCTTGTATTGGTTCACCATACATGGAACCTGAGGTATCCAATAAAAAATAAACTGGTAATCTTCTCATATTAAAACAAGAAAGCTTAAACTACAATATTCAATTCAGAAGGTGGAGGTGGTAATTCTTTTAATCCTTGAACTTCATGACCAGTATCTTCAACTTTAGTAGATGTAACGCCTATTGATGCTGTTACCCATTGGAAAAATTTTCCTATGCTAGCACTATCGGCAGTATCTAAACTCACTACATTTTCTGTAATTTGTTTTAAGATGGTGGTATCAGCACCGCTACCAGCTGCACAAGCTACAGTAAATGCAGTTTTACGTTGTTTAAATTCATTTAACCCTTGTTGCCAATCGTCAGTTGGAATTCCATCTGTCATGATAAATACAAGTGGTTTCCAATCTCCTTTTTGTTCTGTAGTAGTTTTGGCTACTTCATTATCTATTTTATTAGAAACTAATTTAAGTGCATCGCCTAAACAAGTCACTCCAGTAGCTTTAATATCCACCATTTGAAAGGAGGCTAAATCTGTCAATGGAATTATTTGTTGGGCTACACTATCAAAAGTAATGATACTGATGAAAGCTGTTTCAATGGCTTGTGGGTTTTGTCTTAATGAACTAATCATCACTTGAACTCCATTTTTCACTGCTTCAATAGGCTCTCCACTCATGGAACCTGATGTATCTAATAAAAGGTAAACTGGTAATCTTCTCATTTTTTATTTATTTAACTTGGTATATTGTAATTGTTGGATGAATTGTTTGAATTGTTATTTGGTATGTTGTAAGTATTATCTGTTTGTGAATTGCTGTTTGAATTCTCATGTCCCGGAATGTTGTAATTAGTTCCATGACCATAAGTTGGGTCGTTATGGTTAATGCTGGACATAATTTCAGAAGTCACATCTTTACCACCTGATAAAATAGAGCCTATGTTTCCAAGGGTGTAAATAGGTCCCCAAGGAATTCCCCACCAACCCAAAATAAGGTTGATGAATAAAAACCCTAACCCAGGTACTACTCTGCTTTTACCTGGAGCAATAAAATAAACTGAAGTGGGATTATTGAATGTCATGATTAAGATAGAAATACAATATTTGTATTGTACAAATTTTCCACCTTGACTCACTAAGTTACGAAGCTGTTCACCACTTAGTCCATCTATATTTTTTACACTCATTTTTTACAAATATGAATTGATGATGTTGTGAATGGTTTGACCTAAAAAAGAATCAGAAGTTGTATCTCCTATGGCATCAAATTTCCATTCGCCATTTCTTTTGTATAATTTACCCATGATTAAAGCTCTTTTACCTGCAAAACTTGGCTCAGCAGAGACATTGTATGAAGCAAATACTTCTTTTACATGAGT
The DNA here is from genome assembly GCA_964450355.1 of uncultured Flavobacteriaceae bacterium. Classification (GTDB taxonomy): domain Bacteria; phylum Bacteroidota; class Bacteroidia; order NS11-12g; family UBA955; genus CAYVDH01. The sequence goes on along the minus strand of CAYVDH010000104.1, from coordinate 1,076 downwards.
TGGTGTTCCTTCATACATTCTGATTTTAGAATATGGAATTTGAGAGAAATCTTCCTCTCCTACGTTATTTAAAAAGAAAAATATTTTAGAAACTTTAGCATCTATTTTACTTAAATCTACTGTGATGATTTCGTTATCTAAACCATCGTCACCACCTGTATCACCTTGTAAATCGTCTCCAGTATGTCTCAATGCATTGTCAGAAGAACTTAATTTTCCTTTTGGTAAACCAAATTTTTGAAGAATATCGATGTTGTACAATGGAGAATAAATGTGATCACATAATTTGTTGTTGTCATCTATCAATACACAACTTAAATCTAGGTCAACACTTTTTTTGTTTTTAGATAAACCAAAAAATGCTTTGGTTTCGATTGCACCCCAGTTTACACCAACACAAAAATTAGTTAATGTTGCTCCTGTTTCTTTTCTTAGGTCAATTTTTTGACCTTTGGTTAAATTGATTGCCATATGATATTAATTAATTATATTTTGTTAAAAAATCTTCTAAACCACCCTTCATTCCTGAGCCTACTGCTTCAAATTTCCATTCGTTGTTGCGTTTATACAATCTACCAAATTCTACAGCTGTTTCTACCGAAAAATCTTCTTCTAATTCGTATTTTAATATTTCGGTACTTGAATTTGAATCAAAAATTCTAACAAAAGAATTTCTTACTTGACCAAAATTTTGTTTTCTATTGGCTGCATCGTGAATTGTTACTACCACACATATTTCACTGGCATTGGCATCTATGTTAGATAAATCTACTTTGATTTGTTCATCGTCACCGTCTCCATCTCCTGTTAAATTATCACCTGTGTGTTCCACCGATCCATCTGGAGATTTTAAATTGTTGTAAAAAATAAAATGTGAATCTGAAAGTAGTTTTTTATTTTCACCTAAAATAAATACAGATGCATCTAAGTCAAATCCAACACCAGTAGAGGTAGCATTGGTGTCCCAACCTAAACCAATTGTGAATTTAGGGGCGTTAATTGATTCTCTTTGTCCTTTTTGTAAATTGATAGCCATAAATTTTTTCTCTATTTTTTAATTAAAGTTTTCAAATATA
>CAYVDH010000103.1:0-12128 GCA_964450355.1 uncultured Flavobacteriaceae bacterium | reverse complement strand
GGTGGGTGATGAGGTATTTTCCTCCGCGTTTGAATTTTATGCTGTCTTTTTGTTTAAAGCCATTGTAAAGTGGAAGACCTGAATTCGTACTATCGCGTATAGTGAATTGGTATTTGTAGGAACTGGCTGGCATGTTGAAAGTATCAACTGGAAAGGCTTGAAATTTAAGCTTACCACAATCTAGAATATCGTATTTGCGAGTACTTCTTGCTTTGTATTTTACAGTAATGTTAAACCCCTTAACAGTAACCGCAGGTCTTGGACAAGCATCATCTTTGGCTATTGCAGCAAAAGTATAAGGTGCTGGTCTTGCGTCACCTATTTTAGTTTGCCAACAGAATTCTGCTGATTTTTCTCGGGCTGTTGGGTCGATGATGCGGAATGTTGCACCTAAAATACCGCCATTCCATGATAAATCAACGGTATCAGCAACTGTTTGGTTGGGTGAAAACATTTCATCTTTGGAATCTATTTGAAAACAAATTTTATTACCTTCACACACTGTGTGTTTATTAATTCCAGTAATTTGAGGAGGATTGTTATCAGCACATTGTTTTACAATCATCATCATGTCCCTTCTGGTAATGCCTATAAGCAACCATTTTTTAGTTGCTGAGTCTTTGCGGTATTCTTTAATTTCAATGACAACAGGACCTGCTTCATCACAATTGGTAGGTGTAAAAACGATGTCTCCTGTTTCTTTATCAAAATAAAAACCACGTGGTGGTTTAGCATTGGGCAATGGTTTGCAATTTACTGTTCCAGGATTTGGGGGACAATATGGTGTCATTGGAATTTGAGCAGTAAAAGGCGAATTTTTATTGATGTTTTGTCCTAAGCCTTTCATTGGGTTACCTAGTTCATAACCAAGACTATCTCCATCTACTCTGTCACTAACGCCATTATTGAATGTAAAAGGCTGGTTACAACAAATATAAGAAACTGGAGGTGTAGTTAATTGAGGACTATTATTGCATTTATTGGTAGTTTTGGCTACATTACAAATGTCCAACATGGATTCTGTATAAAAATTTTCATAGGGTTGAGTAGTAATCAATTCATCTCGACAACATTGAGTAGAGGCAAAATAAACTTGACAACAATTGTTGTTTTTAAACGCATTATAAGGACTTGTATTAAAGTCAATAATGGCTTCAAAGGTATGTTCTTCTACCCCTTCGGATGAAGTTGTATTTTGGGGATTACATGGATTAGTTGTTCCACTGCAAGTAGGTGTAATATCTCTTATTGAGGTTCTTGTTACATTGACATTAAAAGATTGTCCATCGCAATACATTTGAATAGCACTAAAGTACAAAGGGATACCTTTACACTGTCTGTAGATTTTAGTAATGACCTTGTATTTTCCAGGACCTAAGCAAACGTATTCAATATCACTTCCCATCATGTGGTCAGCTAAGCTAATTTTATAAGTTAGGCAGAAGAAAACTAGAATTAATAGAAACCGTTTCAAACTATATTTTTGAGATTACGAATATAAGACACTTATTTCAGTATTTCGTTGCCTGAGGAAACTATAAAGAATTAAACAAAAATTCCAATTTCTCTTTTTTTATTATTTTTTGACCAGTAGAGCCTGTTGCAATGATTCGTTCACCAACTTTAGCCATAATTTTACAATGAATAACATGTTTAAAAAGTTCATCGATTTGAGCTGTAAAAACAACAGTATCTCCTACTTTAGCGGGTGAAACATGTTGAATGTTTAAAAAAGTCCCTATTCCTTCTTCGTCTTCGTCTTTCATTTCAATAACAAATAATCTACTGCTCCATTCAGCATCCCTTCCAAGTGCAAATGTGGCATAAACCTGATGGACAGTTCCACTGTCAAATGACGCTATATCTTCAATCTCAACTTTTTTGATGTATGTTTTTACATCACCAACTTGGAAACAATTTTTCATTTTATTTTTTTCAATTTTAAAAAAAAAATTCCTCAATTAAATAAATATTTTTAAACAGTAGTAATTTCCCGAATATTGCAACAATAATTGAATAAAACATGTTTACTGGAATAATTGAAGCCATTGGCATAGTCAAAAAAATTGACTTTGATAAAACCAACAAAATATTCACTTTAGATTGCCCATTTACAAATGAACTTAAAATTGACCAAAGTGTTTCACACAATGGTGTTTGCCTTACAGTTACAGATATAAATGAAAACCATTACAAGGTAACAGCAATTGAAGAAACTTTAATTAAAACAAACTTAAATAATTGGAAATTAGGCGATAAAATCAATTTGGAAAGATGCATGAAAGCTGACGGACGTTTTGATGGGCATATAGTTCAAGGTCATGTGGATACAACTGCTATATGCAAAGAAATTAAAAATCAAAATGGGAGTTGGATTTTCACCTTTGAATACCAAAGCACAAATCAAACAGTAGAAAAAGGCTCTATAACCGTCAATGGAGTAAGTTTAACTGTAGTAAACTCTAAACATTCAGAGTTCAGTGTTGCAATCATTCCATACACATTTGAACATACTAACTTTCAACAACTTAAAGTCAACGACAATGTCAATTTGGAGTTTGACATCATAGGTAAATATGTTGCTAGGTTGCTAGGAAAATAAGAAAATTAAGATTTCATCATTTCTGTGAAATTTTTGTAAAAGTATGGAATGGTTTCTATTCCCTTGTAATAGTTAAACAATCCATATTTTTCATTTGGAGAATGCAAATTATCACTATCTAGACCAAATCCCATCAACACTGATTTCACTCCTAAAACTTCTTCAAATAAAGCAATGATTGGAATGCTACCACCGCCCCTAGTTGGAATTGGTTTTTTGCCAAATGTTGTTTCCATAGCTTTGCTAGCTGCCATAAATGGAATGCTGTCTGTAGGCGTTAAATAAGGTTCTCCTCCGTGGTGAGCAGTAACTTTTACTTTTACACATTTAGGAGCAGAGTTTTCAAAATAGGCTTTAAATAAGTCCGAAATTTTGTGGTGATTTTGACCTGGAACAAGTCTCATGCTTATTTTAGCACAAGCTTTTGATGGCAATACAGTTTTAGAACCTTCTCCTGTATAGCCTCCCCATATTCCATTTACCTCTAATGTTGGTCTTATTGAAGTACGTTCAACTGTTGAATACCCTTTTTCTCCCCATACTTCATTGATATCTAAATCTTTTTTATATTCCTCTTCACTGAATGGAGCTTTTGCCATTTCAGTTCTATCCTCATTACTAACTATGTTAACATCATCATAGAAACCCGGTATGGTGATGTGGTTATTTTCATCGTGCATGGAGGCAATCATTTGACAAAGTATGGTTGCTGGATTAGCTACTGCACCACCATAAACACCGCTGTGTAAATCTCTGTTAGGACCTGTAACTTCTACTTCCATATAAGCTAAACCTCTCAATCCTACATCTATACTTGGAATATCATTTGCAATCATGCTGGTATCTGAAACTAATACGATATCAGCTTTAAGTTTTTCCTTGTTGTTTTTGCAAAAAGGCCCAAGGTTAGATGATCCTACTTCTTCCTCTCCTTCTATCATGAATTTAACATTGCATGGCAATGAACTGGTTTGCATCATGGTTTCAAAAGCTTTAACATGCATATACATTTGCCCTTTATCATCACAAGCACCTCTAGCATATATTGCACCTTCAGGATGTAAATCAGTTTGTTTTATTACAGGCTCAAATGGAGGTGAATGCCACAAATCTAGCGGATCAGGAGGTTGTACATCGTAATGACCATATACTAACACTGTTGGTAAATTTGGGTCAATGATTTTTTCTCCATAAACAATTGGATGTCCATCGGTAGGACAAATTTCAACTAGGTCGGCACCTGCTTTTCTTAAACTTTCAGCTACAAACTCTGCTGTCTTTGCGGTGTCTGTATTTTTAGTACTATCAGCACTGACAGAAGGTATTCTTAATAAATCAAGTAATTCATTTAAAAATTTTTCTTTGTTGGCATGTATGTATTCTGATTGATTCATATTATTTTTTAAAGGGACGAAATTAATCTACTTTATTTACATTATTAAAAATTATTTTTGCCCAATTCATGTTTTTTAAAAAAAATACTTTCAACAATCAAAACCTTTTGTTTGGATTTACATTAGTCATCTATGTAATATTCAATTGCGACAGGTTAGATTTACCATATTTTTGGGATGAATTAGCCTGTTACTTCAGGAGTTCACATTACATTTACCACCATCAATTATCATTGTTTCCAAGTGCAGTTCCTTCAGATATCAGTTTCGACCACCCATTATTAATTCAAAATACCATAGCATTAATGATGCTTGTATTTAATAATAGTCCTTTGGTTGTTCATTTGTTTTTTTTATGTGTATCAATTTTGTTCGTTGTTTTTATGTATAAAGTTGCTCGTAAGTTCAATTTAAATAATTTTTCTGTTTTTGCAGTATTTTTAATCGCTACTCAACCTATTTTTATTGCTCAAAACATGCTATTTCAATTGGAAATGACGTTTTCATTTTTGTGTTTTTTATCGGTATATTTCTATTCTATTAAGCATTATAATAGGTACATTTTATTTGCTTGTTTAAATATGCTTGTAAAAGAAAGTGCTATTGTCATCCCATTTAGTTTATTAATGTATGAATTAATTATAAAATTCAATACTAAAAATAAATTTCAATTCAAACAACTAGTTTCTTTAATCCCATTAGTGGTATTTATTGTATTTATTGTTTTAACTAAATTTGAAAAGGGATATTTTTTATCACCTATCAATTCAGGAAAAACAAGTTTTTATTTTGAAGTATTTAAACAAAGATTGAATTATTGCCTTCATTTTATTTTCATATCTCAAGGTCGAATATATTTTAGTGTTTTATTTTTAGGAATAATTATCTACATTTTATTTGTAAAAAAAGAAAAAAGTAAGTTCAGGCAATTGATATTTTTACCTTTTAATTTTCAATCGATTGTGTTTATTTTTCTGTTCATCATTTTTTCAGCAATAAACAATCCTTTAGAAAGGTATTTATTGGTAGTAATACCCTTTATATACTTCATTTTCTTTCAGTTATTAACGATTAGTGGCATAAACAAAAAGCTTAAACCCGTGATTTTGATGGTATTGTTTATACCATCTTTTCTTAATATCTATTCAAAAAATAGATTTACAGACTCCGATTTAAGTTACGTATCACATATTAACAGCATGATACAATTAAAAGACTATTTATATCAAAATAACCTAACTAATAAAACAATTAAAGCAGACTGGCCTATCATTTTTTCATTGCAAAATAACGAATTTGGATTAATGAAAGAAAAACACAATTCTATTTATTTAATGAACGAAGTAGTTAATAACCAAGTAGATTTATTTATATTTACTTTCCCTGGCAACTTAGAGGAAAAACAAGTACCAGACTCGCTTAAATTGCTCAAAAACATAGAAGTAAACTATGCTAAATGCCAGGTTTGGATAAAAAAATAAAAACGAGTCATCGATTTGTCATTTTAACATAAATTAATAGAAATTTTAATTGAATGTTTGAAACAATACATTAAAGTGTTATTTTCGCACCCTTAATTTTACCAGACAAATATAACACAATGAAAAATAAAGGGTTAGTCATTTTTATTTCGGTATTGATTGCATTAGCGTGTATTTACGAGCTTTCATTTACCTATTTTACTTACAAATTTGAGAAAAAAGCAAAGAGTTTTGCCACAGTAAAAGGTCAATTTGACAGAGAAAAATACAAAAATTACATCGATTCAAATGGTAGAAAACCATTGTTTAGTTTCTTAGGACTTAAAAAAGACTATTACCAATGTAAAGATCAAGAATTAAAACTAGGTTTGGATTTACAGGGTGGTATGAACGTCATATTAGAAGTTTCTAAAGGCGAAGTGATTCGCTCATTAGCAGGTAGTTATAAAGAAGATAATACGTTAAAAGAAGCTTTGAGATTAACTCAAATTGAATACCAAAAAAATGGTGGAGATTTTGTAAAAACGTTTGCTGATATATATAAAACAAAGTCAAATAATAAACCATTGGCAGCCATTTTTGCCAACAAAGCAAATCAACAAATCAAATCTTCATCAAGTGACAATGAGGTAATTAGCTTTTTAAACAACGAATTAGCAAGCAAATCTGATAACACCAGAAAAGTGATTGAAACACGTTTGAACCAAGGTAACATTAGCCAACCTAACGTTCAACAACTTGAAGGTGGTAGAATCTCAGTAGAATTACCGGGAGCAGATAACCCTAAAAAAATAAGAAATTTATTAGAACAAAGTGCTAGATTAGAGTTTTGGGAAGTGTATGGTAGCAGTGAAAAAAATGGTTATGCTGCTTTATCAAAAGTTTACAACCCTATAAATTTAGCTTACACACAATATTTAAAACTAAACAAAGGGACTGGTGTTGATACCACTAAATTAAAGGAAATTAATGCCATAGCTGATTCTACTGCTCGAGACAGTGCTCGCAAAGCTTATGAAAGTGAAATGGCTAAAGCAGATTCTTCTAAATACCCATTTGCTGAGGCAGGTTTAATGCCAATGATTGACGATAAAGGAATGCCTTATCCTTCTCCTGCTCTTGGTAGAGCTATCAAAGAGCAAATGGATAAAATCAACAAAATGTTGGAAGTTGATGTGGTGAAAAATGCCATACCATCTGACGTTAAATTCATGTGGTCTGCTGAACCTGACACAAAAGAAAATCAAGTTTATCAATTGTTTGCATTAAAAGCAAATAAAGAAGGAAATGCCATTTTGGGTTCTGGTGATGAAAACATCATTGAAAATGCAATTGCTACACAAAGCTCTACGGGTGGAGATGTTGAAGTAGTAATGACTATGACCAACTCTGCTGCTAAAGAATGGAGATTAATCACCAAAAGAGCATCTTTAAACAAAGACCCAATTGCTATAGTTTTAGATAAAAAAGTTTTCTCAGCTCCATCTGTAAATGGTGAAATACCTAATGGTGTATCTTCTATCACCGGTAGATTCTCAGTTCAAGATGCCACAGACTTAGCCAATGTTTTAAAGGCTGGTAAATTACCTGCTCCTGCACAAATTGTTGCAGAAGAACAAGTAGGTCCAACTCTTGGAAAAGAATCTATCAGACAAGGATTTATTTCCTTAATTCTTGGTTTGATTGGTGTTATATTTTTGATGGTCATATATTACAACAGAGGTGGTGTCATAGCTACTATTGCTATTTTGTTAAATATCTTTTTTATCATCGGTATTCTTGTTTCATTTGGCGCTGCATTAACCTTACCAGGTATTGCTGGTATCGTATTAACAATAGGTATGGCAGTAGATGCTAACGTATTGATATACGAACGTATCAGAGAAGAATTAAGAGCAGGGAAAGCACTTAAATCAGCTATCAGCAATGGTTTTAAAGCGGCTTTTTCATCCATTATCGATTCTAACTTAACTACTTTAATAGCTGGATTTGTAATGACATTAGCTGGAGCAGGACCTGTTTATGGTTTCGCTATCATCTTAATCATTGGTATTTTCTGTTCATTATTTACAGCCATCTTAGTTTCTAGGTTGTTGATTGAGTACAGAGTTAACAAAGGTAAAGACTTCAGTTTTTCAACAAAAGCTACAGAGAACTTCTTAGTAGGGGCTAATTATGATTTTATTGGAAAAAGAAAAAAATTCTATTTAATATCAAGTATTGTCATCGTTATAGGTATGGCAGTTCTTATCATGAAAGGTGGCTTAAGCACTGGTATAGATTTCAAAGGTGGTTATGGTTATACCATTGAACTTTCAAAAGGCACTCAAGTAGAAGCTATAAAAGCAGCCTTAGACAAAAACTTAATAGGAAGTAGCAACGAGGTTAAAAACATAGGCAATGAAGGTCGTTATAAAATTGTAACTACCTACAAAATGAATGAACTTAACATGTCTGCTGACAGCATACAAACAGATGTAATCAAAGCCTTATCAGGTTTAAAAGCCACAGAAAGCAGTATTTTAAGTAGTTCTGAAGTAGGTCCAACCATTGCATCCAATATACGCACTACCTCTATGTGGGTAATAATTGCTTCCATAGTGTTAATCTTTATGTACATTGTATTCCGATTCCAAAAATTAAGTTTTGGTGTGGGAGCTATTGTTGCATTAATTCATGACGTATTGATGGTATTTGCAGTATTTGCTTTATTAGATAACATAGTTCCATTTGCTTTGGAAATCGACCAAGCATTCATCGCAGCTATATTAACAGTTGTAGGTTACTCTATTAATGACTCTGTGGTAGTTTTTGACCGTATCAGAGAATTTATGAATGAATTTAAATCAGAAAAAAACACTGGAAAAGTTATCAATGATGCAATCAACCAAACTTTAAGCAGAACTTTAATGACATCAGGAACCACATTGATAGTAATCATTATTTTATTTATTTTCGGTGGACCAGCTCTTAAAGGGTTCTCTTTAGCTTTATTGATAGGTATTGGAGTTGGAACTTACTCATCTATTTGTATCGCTGCTCCAATTGTTTTAGATTTATTTAAAAAAGAAAGCAATACATTAAAGCCTTAATTTAATTAATCAATATTTTTTTTAGAAAGAGAGGTACTTAGTTGCCTCTTTTTTTTTATATATTTCTTTTTAGAATTAAGGGCTATGATAACACGATAAACAGCGAACTAAATCAATTTATTTTAAAATGAAGGATAAACACTTTCTACAATCAAACTTTTTGATAGAGTGCTCATCAAAAATAAATTAAATTAAATCAGGAAATTTTAAATTCGTTCATTAAAAGTTTATAACAAATTAAAAAAAGGTATAAATCTGTCGTTAAAATTGACAATTTTTGCATAATTAATTTTTACCATGTCATCAGTTGCTGAATTACAAAACATCGCTTCGCAAGTAAGAAGAGATATTGTCAGAATGGTACATGCCGTTCAAAGTGGTCATCCAGGTGGTTCCTTGGGTTGTGCTGATTACTTAACTGCATTGTATTTTCATATAATGAAACACAATCCAAAAAATTTCACTCAAGAAGCAAATAATGAAGATGTTTTCATTTTATCTAATGGTCATATAAGTCCTGTTTTTTACAGTGTACTTGCAAGAAGTGGGTATTTTGCAGTATCTGAACTTAGTACCTTTAGAAAATTAAACAGCAGATTACAAGGTCACCCTACTACTCACGAAGGACTTCCAGGTGTAAGAATCGCAACAGGCTCTTTAGGACAAGGACTTTCAGTAGCTTGTGGTATGGCTGAAGCCAAAAAATTAAACCAAGATTCAAATAAAATATATGTAAACCTTGGTGATGGTGAATTGCAAGAAGGTCAAAATTGGGAAGCAATCATGTATGCTGGTCACAGAAAATTAAACAACATCATCGCTACTGTTGATTACAACAAACAACAAATTGACGGAAATGTGATTGACATCATGAGTTTTAATCAATTGAGAAATAAATTTGAAGCATTCAATTGGCAAGTTTTAGAAATGGATGGCAACAACATGCAATCCATTATTGACACAATGGCCAACATACCAAGTTCTGACTATCCAACCGTCATTTTAATGAAAACTGAAATGGGTTTTGGTGTAGATTTTATGATGGGAAGCCATGAGTGGCATGGAATTCCGCCTAATAATGACCAATTAGAAAAAGCCTTAGCACAATTACCTGAAACTCTTGGAGATTACTAATGCAACAATATCAATAAAATGGCGTTTATAACCAATATGAAATGTTTGATATTAACTTTATTATGTCTTTTTAGTATTGGAACTAATGTTGTTGCTCAAAACACCCAAAAAACAAGAATTCTATTGATTTTCGATGCTTCTGGTAGCATGACCTCTCCTATCGAAAAATCCACCAGAATTCAAGTAGCAAAAAAAATGGTCACAAAAATGATAGACAGTTTTTCAACTTTTAAAAACGTTGAACTTGCTCTTAGAGTCTATGGCCATCAAAAAACTGTAGATTTAAAAGATTGTAAAGACAGTAAATTAGAAATACCATTTTCACCAAACAACCATGTGTTGATGAAAAAAAAGGTAAACAGCTTAATTCCCAAAGGTTGGACCCCTATTGCTTACTCTTTACAAGAAAGTGAGAAAGATTTTCCTGCAGACAAAAATGTTAGAAATTTAATCATCATCATCACCGATGGTCTTGAAGAATGCACTGGAGATCCTTGTGCAATATCTATTGCCCTTCAAAAAAAAGGAATATTTTTAAAGCCATTCATCATTGGATTAGGTAGTACAGAGCAATTTAAACTTAAATTCAATTGTGCAGGCACTTATTACGATGCCAACAATGAATCGGAGTTCAATAGTGTAGTTGGAGTTGTCATATCTCAAGCCATGAACGCTACTACTTGTCAAATCAATTTATTAGATAAACAAATAAGACCATTAGAAACCAATGTGTTGATGAGCATTTATGACGCTAATACTAAAAAATTATTGCATAATTATATACATACAATGAATGGCAGAGGAGTTCCAGACACTTTGTTTTTAGACCCATTGAGAAAATACGACATTGTAGTTCATACCATGCCCCCAGCTGAAAAGAAAAATGTAGAATTAATTGTAGGAAAACACAACGTAGTTCCGATAGACATTCCACAAGGCAACATCAGTTTGGTGAGCAAAGGGATAACAAATTATTTGGATTTAAAAGCTGTTATAAAAGTTAAAGGGAAAGCCACAACAATAAATGCTCAATCATTTAATACCTCCAAAAGGTATTTGTGCGGAACATACTGCATGGAGATATTAACTACTCCTCGAATATTATTAGACAGTGTCATTGTTGATCAAAATAAAACGACATTAATAGAAATTCCTCAACCAGGAAGACTGCAACTAAAAAAAGACCGAGACTTGGTTTCTGCCATCTATCAATATAAAAATGGTAAAACAGAATGGGTATGTGACATTTCAGATGCTTATTTTCAAACCATCATTTTGCAACCTGGCAAATATGTGATTATAGCCAGAAATAAACCAGAGACAAGGACCATCTACAGTTTCGAAAAAGAATTCATCATTAACTCAGCCTCAACTACAGATTTAAATTTATAATGCAACAATTAGAAATATTAGGAAACAACGATACACGCTCAGGATTTGGAGCTGGACTATTAGAAGCTGGTAAACTAGACGACAGAGTAGTAGCTTTGTGTGCTGACCTCACAGGTTCATTAAAAATGGATGCGTTTAAAAAAGAGTTTCCAAATCGTTTTTTTCAAACAGGAATTGCTGAGGCAAACATGATGGGCATAGCTGCGGGATTAGCAACATCTGGGAAAATTCCATTTACAGGAACATTTGCCAATTTCAGTACGGGAAGAGTGTATGACCAAATTAGACAAAGCATTGCATACAGCGATAAAAATGTTAAAATTTGCGCATCGCATGCAGGTGTAACCTTAGGAGAAGATGGAGCTACTCATCAAATTTTAGAAGACATAGGTTTAATGAAAATGCTACCAGGAATGGCTGTAATTAACCCTTGTGATTACAATCAAACAAAAGCAGCGACCTTAGCTATTGCTAAACATCATGGACCAGTATATTTAAGATTTGGACGACCAAAAGTTCCTATTTTTACTAAACCAGATCAAGCGTTTGAGATAGGTAAAGCTTGGACCATATTTGAGGGTGCAGATGTGAGCATTTTTTGTACTGGACATTTAGTATGGAAAAGCATACAAGCTGCCTATCAATTAGCCGAAAGAGGAATACATGCCGAAGTAATAAACATTCATACGATTAAACCATTAGATAATGAATCTGTAATTAATTCTGTTAAAAAAACAAGATGTGTAGTTACAGCAGAAGAGCACATGTATAATGGAGGTTTAGGCGACAGCATTTGTCAATTATTGAGTAGAAATTTTCCAATGCCAGTAGAGATGGTAGGAGTCAATGACAGTTTTGGAGAGAGTGGTACACCAGACGAACTGATGGCAAAATACCATTTAGATACTATTGATGTGATACAAGCTGCAGAGCGAGCAATATCAAGAAAGCAATAGAGTTTTAAACAAAGTTTACAAAAATTAAATAAACTACCGTTTTTAAAAAAAATCGACCGTTTTTAAAAAAGAATTAG
>CAYVDH010000102.1:0-12186 GCA_964450355.1 uncultured Flavobacteriaceae bacterium | reverse complement strand
CTGTTTCTTGCAAATGCATGTTCAACTATAGGCGCAGGGTATTTGCTTGTATTGAACATACACTTCCAAACATCTGTTTCTTGCAAATGCATGTTCAACTATAGGCGCAGGGTATTTGCTTGTATTGATTTCTGGAATCCACCTTTTTATGTATTCCATTTTATCATCAAATCGCTGAGTTTGTAATTGAGGATTAAAGATACGAAAATAGGGTGCTGCATCTACTCCACTTCCTGCTGCCCATTGCCATCCACCATTGTTACTTGCCAATTCAAAATCCAATAATTTTTCTGCAAAATAGGCTTCTCCCCATCTCCAATCAATTAATAGATGTTTGGTTAAAAAACTTGATACTATCATCCTCACTCTGTTGTGCATGAAACCTGTAGCATTCAACTCTCTCATGCCCGCATCCACTATTGGATAACCAGTATTTCCCTCGCACCATGACTTGAATTCTTGCACATCGTTTCTCCACTCAATTTTATCATAATTCGGTTTAAATGCCGATTTTACCACATGCGGAAAATGCGCCATGATTTGTATGTAAAAATCCCTCCAAATCAATTCATTTAACCATGTTTCACTGAGGTCATTTGCCTTTCTGGCTTTTTCTCTGATGGAGATAGTTCCAAATCTAAAATGTAAACTCAATTTACTGGTACCTGCTGTAGCTGGAAAATCTCTCTTGTCTTTGTATTCCCTTATAATTTTCAATGTAGCAGAATCTGCTGGAAACTCAAATTCTACCATTTGAAATCCTATATCATTCAAACTAGGTACATCAAAATTAACTCCCTTGATGAACTGATTATAATAGCGTTCATTTGGATATGATTTTAAGTAAAATGAATTTAATTTTTCTTTCCATTTACGCGAATATGGTGTGTAAACTGTATAGGGTTTTCCATCGTCTTTCAATACCTCATCGAACCTAAAAATGCAATGATCTTTAAATTTAAAAAAATCAATATTTTGAAGTTCTAAAATGGATTTTACCTTGTTATCTCTATCTATGGCATAAGGTTCATAATCTTCGTTGGTGTAAACCTGATCAATGTCGTAATCTTGAATTAATTTTTTCCAAATCACTTCTGGTTCACCATGCAATATCAACATGTCTGAGCCCAATTCCTTTAATTGTTGTTTCAATTTAACAAGAGATAAATGAATGAAATTAACTCTTAAATCGGATTTATTTTCAAGGCGATTTAAAATGTGTGAATCAAAAATAAACAGCGGTAAAATCTGTTTTCCTGACTTTAATGCGTGATACAGTCCTGCATTATCAGACAATCTCAAATCCCTGCGAAACCAAAATATAGATGCTTTCATTTCAACAATTGGGTAATGGCTTGTTCGCTGCTGTGGTATATGAACTTAAATCCTGTTGACTGAATTTTATCTGAATTTACTTGTTGGTCGGTCAATAACAACTCATGTCTTTCTTCCCCAAACAATAGCTTGAGTACAAATACAGGAATATGTGGCATCAAACTCGGCCTTTTTAACTTTTTAGCAATTTGTTTGCTGATGTTTCCTAATGTATTGGGTGTTGGTGCTACTGCATTGAATGTGCCATTTAATTTGTTTTCAATGGCATGAATGAACATTTGGCATAAATCATCGATGTGTATCCAACTTACATATTGCTTACCTGAGCCAGGAATAGCCCCCATGAAATAACGTATGGGCTTTGATAATTTGGCTAAAAAACCTCCTTGATTAGATAACACAATGCCCAATCTCAAAGTACAAGTGGTGTAATTAGGGCTTTCATAGTGTTTGATGGTGTCTTCCCAAGTTTGAACTAAATCTGCAACAAAGCCTTTGCCTTTTGTTGAATGTTCATCTAATATAGTTAAACAGGTATTGGGGTAAATTCCAATAGCTGTTGCACTGACAAACCCTTTAAAACGGCTTTGTGTTGAAAAAAAATCCATTAAACATTGAATTGGAATGGTTCGGCTTTCCAATAGTTCTTTTTTCCTGCTCGAAGTAAAATTTTCATCAAAAATCCCTTTACCACAGAGATTTATGCAATATTCAATTTCTTTCAGTTCATTGGTTGGTAATTCATTTTTCATAGGATTCCAATAAAGTAGGTCTATTCCATTCGCTTTATTTTGTTGCGTTGTAAGAATAATTACTTCGTATTTTTTTTGTTTAAGTAATTTCAATAAATTTGAACCAACTAATCCGGTTCCACCTGCAATAAGAATTTTGCCAATCATATCAATAAAACAAACAAATTAACATCATTTTAGTTTTAATAACACCATGAAGAAGAGTAAGAAAGAGTTCAAGAACAAGTTATTTATTAAAGACATAGAAAATATAACAGGGGTAAAAGCCCACACCATAAGGATTTGGGAACAACGATACAAGATTTTTGAGCCCAATAGAACTGACACTGGAATTAGGTATTACGATGAGGACCAGCTGAGATTAATCTTAAATATTTGCATTTTAAATAAAAATAATTACAAAATTTCTCGAATTGCAGAAATGTCTAAAGAAGAGATATTTGAGAAATGCCAAGAATTATCAGAAAACAAATCAAAATACAACAACCAAATTCAATCATTAATCAGTCACATGATGACCTTTAATGAAAGTGAATTCAATAAAATTTTATCATTAAACAGTTTAAAAATTGGATTTGAAGAAACCATGTTAGACATTGTTTTCCCTTTTATGGAACAAGTGGGTTTATTGTGGTTATCTGGCTCCATTCACCCTGCCCACGAACATTTTATTTCTAACTTAATTCGCCAAAAACTATACATCTCCATAGACAACTTATCCATACCTTTAAACAAAAACCCTAAGAAATTTTTAATTTTTGTTCCTACTGGCGAAAATCATGATTTAGGCTTGTTATTTGCCAATTATGTCATCAGATCAAAAGGACATGAGGTGATATACCTTGGTTCACAAACACCATTTGAAGATTTGAATCAAATATTTGACATGCGAAAACCAGATTACATTTTCAGCATCATCACGTCATTAAACAGCAATATCAGTGTACAAACGTTCATTAATATCATGGGGAAACAATGGAAAAATACACAAATATTGCTTTCTGGAGCTCAAGTAGTGAACAGAAAAGACATTAAATTTCCATCCAATTTCAGGATTTTAAACAACGCCAAAGACTTGTTTGAACAATTAGACAACATCAATCAAAACAACGATAGCAGCTTGAAAATAAACAGTTTTTCTCAAACACAAAATCCAAAAATTCCTTTGGTATAACTGCTTTTTTATTTCAATTTAATTTTAAGCAATTCGATTGAACTAGAACTTCATTGCTTATTTTAATTAAAATTTAAATACATTTGTATCATTAATGAACCGTAAAAAAAATTCTACCAAAATTACGGAAGACAATATCATTCAAGTATTAACTTCTCTTAAGGGTAAACAAATTAATCACAAACAGATATTTACTAAAATTCCGGAACCTAAACCAGAAAAACCTGAACAACTTCTACCCATATTAAATTCATTGGTAGAAGAAAAGAAAATAAAAAGCAAAGAAAAATACAAATACTATTGCAATCAGTTGTCACAACTAGTAAAAGGAAGTATCGATATTTCTAAAAAAGGCGCCATTTATTTGATTGTTGAAAATCATGAAATGGATTATATTGTATTAAAAAACAATAAAAACCTACTTCAGGGCGATTATGTAGAAGCTGGATTGGTGAGCAGAGAAAAAACAACCAAAGCTGAAATATTCAGAGTGATATCGCACTACCCCAAAACTCTTGTAGGCACATTGTACTTAAGAAATAATCAATGGCAAGTTCAATCCACTAACAACAAATTTTCAACTCCATTTTACACATCCAATAAAACCACTTTAAAACAAGGCTTTAAAGTGTCATTTAAGATAAAAGGTTACAACGATTCCAAAAAACAATACGAGGCTGAAATTATAGAAATACTTGGCGAATCGGGCAATCATCACACAGAAATGCACGCCATTTTAACAGAATTTGGATTACCAGAAAAATTTGAACCAGCCATAGAAAAAGAAGCTCTAGAAATCAAATCAGAAATTTCAACTAAAGAAATAAAAAACAGAAAAGATTACCGCCAAGTTCTTACTGTTACCATCGATCCTGAGACAGCAAAAGACTTTGATGACGCCATATCTTATCAAATTTTAACCAATGGCAACACCGAAGTAGGTGTGCACATTGCCGATGTAAGCCATTATTTATTAGCAAATACACCCTTGGATATGGAAGCGCAGAAACGAGCAACTTCCATTTATTTGGTGGACAGAGTAGTGCCTATGTTGCCATTTAATTTATCCGACAACCTCTGTTCTTTGGTTCCAAACGAAGACCGATTGACCTTTGCAGCCATTTTCGAATTCGATAAAAAATACAACATCGTTAACAAAAGTTTCAGCAAAACCATCATTCATTCCGACAAACGATTTAGCTATGAAGAAGCACAAGAAATCATAGAAAAAAAGGAAGGATTACATTCAAAAGAAATCAATCATTTAAATGAGATAGCTCTGCATCTACAAAATTTAAAATTCAAACATGGTGCTATCAATTTTGAATCGCCTGAAACGCGTTTTGTGTTGAATGAACAATTTGAACCAATAGATGTGTATGTAAAAGAGCGAAAAGAAGCTCATAAAATGATAGAAGAATTCATGCTTTTAGCCAACAGGTCTGTTGCTGAGTATATGTTTACCCAAAAACCACAACCTCCGTTTATATACCGCACTCATGATGAGCCATCAGAAACCAGGATTTCAGATTTAAAATTATTTTTAAGCAAATTTGGTTATAACCTGATACTCGATAACGAAAAAACACTTAGAAATTCAATCAATGAAATTTCAGAAAAAATAATAGGAAAGCCTGAACAAGACATTGTGAGACAAATGTGTATTCGCAGCATGGCTAAAGCTGTTTACACACCTAACAAACCCAGTCATTTTGGTTTGGCATTTCCATATTACACTCACTTTACTTCGCCTATTCGCAGATATCCCGATGTGATAGCACACAGATTGCTTTTTGCCCATTTAAATGGAGATACCATGGAAAAAGCCTACCAATGGAACATGACTAAATTAGATGCTTTATGCAAGCACAGTTCACAAATGGAACAACTTGCAACCGATGCTGAAAGAGCATCAATTAAATACAAGCAAGCTGAATATTTAGAAAATAAAATTGGCGAAATCTTTGAAGGAGCTATCAGTGGATTGACCGATTGGGGGATGTTTGTAGAATTAAAAAACAACAAATGTGAAGGCATGATAAGATTAAATACCATCAGTGATGATTATTACGAATACGACAATAAAATGATGGCTGTGGTTGGTAAAAAGTTTTTTAAAAAATACAAATTAGGCGATGTCATCTCTGTTAAAATATCGGCTGTAAACAAAACCAATAGAACCATCGATTTAAAATTAGTGAGCAATGAATCAAGAAAACCACACAGAAAATAACATTGTAACAATTGAAAATTTAATTAAAGAAAATTCATTTTCTGGAAATCCTCAAAATTTATATGATGCTATGAATTACATCATGCAATTAGGAGGAAAAAGAGTAAGACCTCAAATGTTTTTGATGGCCTGCAAAACATTAAACATGCAACTCAGTGAGGACGTGTTCCAAATGGCTCTTGCTATAGAAACATTTCATAATTTTAGTTTAGTACACGATGACATCATGGATCAAGCTAAACTAAGAAGAGGAAAACCTACAGTACATGAAAAATGGAACATGCCTTTAGCCATTTTATCAGGTGATAATTTATTGATTAAATGTTATGAGATGATTGCTAACACTAGTTTCTCCAATAAAATAATTCTCATTAAAGAATTTTCTCAAATGGCAACTCTTATTTGTGAAGGTCAACAATTGGACATGAATTTGGCTTCAGAATCCAACCCTTCTGAACAAGATTATCTCAACATGATTCGATTAAAAACCGCTGAATTACCAGCTTACACTCTAAAAATAGCAGCCCTATCTGCTCATGCAGAAAATCACTTAGTAGATTTGTTTTACCAATTTGGTATAAACCTAGGCATGGCTTTCCAATTGCAAGACGATTATTTGGATTGCTATGGTACTGAAGAAACATTAGGTAAAAAAGTAGGTGGCGACATCTTAGAAAATAAAAAAACAGTGATGTTTATTCATGCTGTAAACCATTTGGATGAAGCCAAAAAACAAACTTTAATCAATTGGTATAACAAACCTATATTAGACGAAAAATCCAAAATAAATCAAGTGTTGGAATGTTTTAATGAAGCAAAAAGCAATGAGTATTTAGTTCATTTAAAAAACGAATATGAGAACAAATGCATTGAAATATTGAGAGAATTAGAACACAATAATCTAAATATCAATGAGTTAAAAAATTTACTCAATTACCTTATGAACCGTCATTCGTAGTGTTATTTATTAATGCAAAGCGTATTATCTTTGCATTTTTATATGTACCGTACGCTCAAGCAAATAGATTGGACCAAAATTGAACAAGAAGTTCTAGAAGATTGGAAAAAAAATAAAACCTTTGAAAAAAGTGTTGAAGAAAAACCAAAGGACAAGAATTTTATTTTTTATGAAGGACCTCCTAGTGCTAATGGAATGCCCGGCATTCACCATGTGATGTCTAGAGCAATCAAAGATTTATTTTGCCGTTATAAATCACTTAGTGGCTATAGAGTTGAACGCAAAGGCGGATGGGATACTCATGGCTTACCAATTGAATTGCAAGTTGAAAAAAGACTTAAAATCAATAAAGAAGACATTGGTAAAAAAATAAGTGTAGAAGACTACAACAAAGAATGCCGAAAAGATGTACTTGAATTTAAAGACAAATGGGATGATTTAACCAATAAAATGGGGTATTGGGTGGATTTAAATAATCCTTACATTACTTACGAAAATTCTTACATTGAAACCCTTTGGTATTTATTGAAACAAATCCATCAAAAGGGTTATTTATATAAGGGATACAACATACAACCATACAGTCCTGCAGCTGGTACTGGATTAAGTAGTCATGAATTGAATCAGCCAGGAACATACAGAGATGTAACTGATACCACCATAGTTGCGCAATTCAAAGCCATAAAAGACAATCATTCATTATTTCAAGAAATAAATGATGATATTTACTTTTTAGCATGGACAACCACACCTTGGACATTGCCATCGAACACAGCATTAACAGTAGGTCCAAAAATTGATTATGTATTAATAAAAACATTCAATCAATACACTTTTGAGCCTATTCATGTAGTAATGGCTAAACCACTTGTTTCAAAACAATTTGGAAAAAAATTCATTGAAACAAATGACCAAGCTTTATTTGATCAATATACTAAAGATAACAAAGAAATTCCTTATCAAACTTTAAAAGAATTTAAAGGTAAAGAACTTGTAGGCATTCGTTATGAGCAATTATTCACTTGGGCATTGCCATACGAAACTCCAGAAAAAGCTTTTGTTGTCATCGATGGCGACTTTGTTACTACCGAAGACGGTACAGGTATAGTTCACACCGCTCCTACTTTTGGTGCCGATGATGCCAGGGTAGCAAAAGAACACAGAGTACCTGCCATGTTGGTAATGGATAAAAACGAAAACTTAGTGCCTTTGGTGAACTTACAAGGCAAATTCATTGACTCCATCAACAACGAATACGCGGGTAAGTTCGTTAAAAATGAATATTACAATGCTGGTGAAGCACCAGAAAAATCGGTTGATGTTGAATTGGCTATTCATTTAAAGGAACAAAACAGAGCTTTTAAAGTAGAAAAATATGTGCATACCTACCCACATTGTTGGCGTACCGACAAACCGATATTGTATTACCCAATGGAAAGTTGGTTCATTAAAACTACGGCTATTAAAGACAAATTAGTAGAACAAAATAAAACCATCAATTGGATGCCAAAATCTACAGGTGAAGGCAGATTTGGCAATTGGTTAGAAAACTTAGTGGACTGGAATTTAAGCCGAAGCAGATTTTGGGGAACTCCTTTGCCAATATGGAAAACCGAAGATGGAAAAGAAGAAAAATGCATTGGCTCAATTACTGAATTGATGGATGAAGTAAACAAAGCCAATCAACAATTGAATTTAAATCAAATCATCAATAAAGATAACTTAGATTTACACAAACCCTTTGTTGATCAATTGACTTTGGTATCTGATAAAGGATTGCCAATGAAAAGAGAGAGTGATTTGATAGATGTTTGGTTTGATAGTGGTGCAATGCCTTATGCACAATGGGGATTAGAGAACATTGACCAATGGAAAAACAAAGTTCCAGCCGATTTCATTGCAGAAGGTGTGGATCAAACACGTGGTTGGTTTTTTACCTTACACGCTATTTCAGTGATGTTGTATGACACCGTTGCCTACAAAAATGTAGTAGCCAATGGATTGGTATTGGATAAAAACGGCAACAAAATGAGTAAAAGATTAGGTAATGCTGTTGATCCTTTTGAAACCATTAACAAATATGGGGCTGATGCAACAAGATGGTACATGATTACCAACAGCGACCCTTGGGATAACTTAAAATTTGATATTGAGGGAATTGCAGAAACTCAAAGAAAATTCTTTGGAACTTTATATAACACTTATTCATTTTTTGCAATCTATGCCAACATAGACGGCTATCAATATCAAAATTCTGAATTTGACACCACTACTTTAAGTGAACTCGACCGTTGGATTTTATCTAAATTAAACACATTAAAATCAGATTATGTGAAATTAATGGATAGTTATGATCCCACTCCAGCCAACAGAGCTATTGAAGATTTTGTATGCAATGATTTAAGCAATTGGTATGTTCGTTTATCAAGACGCAGATTTTGGAAAGGCGAAATGAATGAAGACAAAAAACAAGCCTACCAAACCTTGTTTACATGTCTTAATGCAGTTTCCATTTTAATGAGTCCTGTGGCGCCATTTTTCTCAGATTGGTTGTATCAATCCTTAAATAAGGACATGTTAAAGTCAGTACATTTAACTGATATAAAGGACATAAATTTAACTATTTACGACCATGAACTTGAAGCAACCATGCAAATGGCTCAAGACCTTAGTAGCATGGTTTTAAGTTTAAGAAAAAAGAACTCTTTGAGAGTAAGACAACCACTTCAAAAAATATTAGTACCAGTTTTGGACGAAGCTTACCAAAAAAGATTAGACCACGTTAAAGACTTAATTTTATCTGAAGTTAATGTTAAACAATTAGAATATCTAACATCTGATAATTCTGTAATTGTCAAAGGTATAAAACCAAACTTTAAAAAGCTTGGTCCCAAAATTGGAGCTCAAATGAAAACTTTGACTGAAGCCATTTCTTCGTTTACAAGTCATCAAATTTCAGAATTAGAAACCTCAGGTAAATTGAACATCAACATTGGAAATGAACAATTTGAATTGTTGTTAGAAGATGTTGAAATCACCTCTCAAGACATCCCAGGTTGGTTGGTTACAAGCAACAGCAAACATACAGTAGCACTAGATATTCACTTAACTGAAGAATTACTTAATGAAGGCATAGCTCGTGAATTCATCAATAGACTTCAAAACATAAGAAAGGACTCTCAATTAGATGTAATGGATAGAATTTTCGTGGAAATAAAAACCGATGATTCAACAAAAAATGCATTGAATTCATTTAAAACTTATATTTGCACAGAAATTTTGGCGGACGACCTCATCTATAACAATGAATTAGACAAAGGACAGAGCACTGAAATTGATATAGAAGGAAACATTTCATCAATAAAAATTAAGAAAAATGGCTAAGAAAAAAGAAGAAACACCAGACTTAAAAAACAGATACAGTGATGCTGAATTAAAAGAATTCAAGGACATTATTATGGGCAAACTTAGCAGTGCAAGAGAAGAGTTCAATAAAATGCAAAAATCACTTCAAAATCCAAATGAAAATGGCGATGAAAACACCAGTAACCAATATTTAACTTTGGATGATGGAGCCAGTACTTTTGAAAAAGAAAACCTTAATCAATTGGCCGCTCGTCAAAAGAAATTCATAGACAATTTAGAAGCAGCCTTGATTCGCATCGAAAACAAAACTTATGGTGTTTGTAGAGTTACGGGTAAATTAATTCAAAAAGAAAGGCTTAAAGTTGTACCTCACACAACATTAAGCATGGAAGCTAAGCTCAATCAATATAAATAATTCATTTCTGTGAACAGTAGCGAAGATACACAAGTCCTAGTTGAAAAAGTTGCGCCCAAAACCATAAAATGGTGGTTGCCTGCTTTGGTTTTTGTTGTGATGATTTTATTGGATCAATATTTAAAATATTGGGTAAAACACAACATGTTAATTCACACTGAAAGAAGCATTATTGGCAATTGGTTTTTGTTCCATTTCACAGAAAATAATGGAATGGCTTTCGGCATGGAATTACCAGGAAAGTATGGCAAATTGATATTGAGTGTTTGCCGTATAGGAGTAGCTTTATTTGGATTGTGGTACCTTTACAAATCCATTAAAGAAAACAAAGCTTTAGGATTTTTAGTTGCAGTTGCCTTAGTATTAGCTGGAGCTATTGGCAACATCATCGATTCCATGTTTTATGGTGTTTGGTTCAAAGAATTAAACGAGTACACAGGAGGATATTTATACGGAAGAGTGGTAGATATGTTGTATTTTCCTATCATAGAAACACACTATCCATCATGGTCTCCCATTAAAGCTGGACAAGAGTTTATATTTTTTAGTCCTGTATTTAACTTAGCCGATACTGCTGTAAGCACTGGTATCATTACCATCATTGTATTCAATAAAAAATTCTTTCCTAAAGAAGTTGTGCAAGAGCCAGCAACTGAACTAGCATCTGAGCCAGTTGAAAATTCAGAGTTAAATCAGAATTCCACTGAAGAAAACTAATTGTCATTTTTTAGTCATCTCTCTTAAGTTTATTTCATCCATCTTGTCAAACTTTATATTTGTTAAATGAAAACACATTTAAACTTCTATTTTATCTTGTTAATTGCTCTTGCATCTTGTACAGGCAAATTAATAGAAACGCCTAAAAATAACGATATAAAAAGACAGCAAAACGCCCTCATTACTGAATTATCATCTACCAAATGTGGTGCTTGTGGTGAATTTGGAAGAGAATCATTTGATTTGGCTTTAAAAGATGAACAACACATCGTAGGATTAAACATACATGTAGGCAGAAGTGAGCTTTTAGTCCCTGAATTGTTTTCTAAATACGAATCGTTTTATTCCGTTACTGGTACACCTACTTTTGTAGTAAATAATGAAAAAACCGCTATCTCAAACAACATTGAAACCAATGGTGCTAGCTTAAAAAACAAAGCTAAACTCATTTTAAATAAAAATGCATTAGCTAATACAAAAATTGAAATCATTTCAATGAATAATAATTACATGACTGTTCAAACTTCTACTAAGTTTTTCGAGCCCATTGAATCAAATTCTGAATATGCATTAAATGTAGTATTGACAGAAAACAACATTGGAGTGAACCAAGATAATCACAACACCAATCCTAATCCTTATGTTGTTTTGAACCATGTTTTAAGAGCGAATTTAACGGATGTAGAAGGATTGTCAATTTTACAACCAAAACAAAATGACATTATTGAGCACGAATTTGTTCAACCCATAAAACCCGAGTGGAAAATGAACGATGTCCGTGTATTAGCGATACTTTACAAAAAAACCTTAAATCCAAAATGGTCAGAGGGTTCATCTAATGTGCCTAAATACCTGTTTGAATTTGTGAATGTAGATCAATTATAGAAGGTTATTTAAAAGGATTACTCCATTTTTTATCGGTATAGTGATTAGTTCCTGATAAAGTGGCTAAATTTATTTTAGAATAAAATTCATTTCAATTAGTTTAATATAAATATTAGTGCAGCATATCCTAACACTTTTATTTTGTGTGCTTCTCTAACATTCAACACTGCCCTAAGTGGGTCATATTATTGGTCTCGAGCGATACTTGCGTATTAGTATAAGTATGATTTATGGTGTTTTTTAATAGCAAAATCCACTATTATTATGAATCGGTTCCATTCATAAAATGCTATGTCTTTCCTGACTTGTCCACTCTTTTTTTTAATATTTTATAATTTGCTAATACACAAT
>CAYVDH010000101.1:0-12300 GCA_964450355.1 uncultured Flavobacteriaceae bacterium | reverse complement strand
TAAGTAATTTTTTTTATTTACTTATAGATTTAACATTCGTAAAATGCTTAAAAAAAATAATTGCTGTTTTACAATAAAAAAATTGGGTATGTTATTAATATTAAATTAAATCAAATAATCTTGTATTTAATTAAATAAATCAATGATAGACATAGTGATAGTAGAAGACAATAATGATTCATATGAAGGTTTTAAACAGGCCATTGATAATTACTTTCCAGAAATTAGAATATTAAATAGATTTTCAGATGTTGAAACTGCATTTTCTAACCTTAAGAAAATAAAATTTGATTGGCTTGTTTTAGATATAGACTTAGATGGAAATTTAAATGGGTTTGATTTATTAGACTTAATTGGTATAAACCAAAAATACAAAGTTATTTTCTATACAGGTCATGATGAATTGGCAATAAAAGCAATTCGTTACAATGCTTATGACTATTTTACAAAACCTATTGCAATCACTGATATAAAAAAATGCATAAGTAGATATTTAAAAGAAATAAATAATCCAACAAATGACGAAATTATGGATGATTTCAAAAATAAAAATGATTATTTAATTTTAAATACTCATGAAAAAACAGCCTTTGTAAAACACAGTGAAATACTGTTTATAAAATCAGAAGGAGCGTATTCAAACATCTATTACAATGACACTTTTATTAAATATTCTAAAAACTTAAACTCCTTGTCAAAACTTCTTGACCAAGAGACATTCATTAGAGTCAATAGATTTTTCATCATAAATAAATTCCATGTTAAAGAAATCATAAAAACAAACAACTCAGAAGGCATTCTCATCCTTTCTAATAATCACAGAATTCCACTATCTTCAAATTTGAAAAATGAATTAAATAACTTACTTAGCCTTAAACTATAAACAGTTCATTATTTACCAGCGAATTATCAAATACCCATCAGAACTATTAACTCCCCCCAAAAATTGTGTTCCATAACCTGATGAAAAACTAGAACCTCCGCCACCGCCACCGCCATCTGGAAGACTTGGATTATTGTTTCCACCACCGCCACCGCCACCATAATAACCACCGCCACCACCGCCACCGCCACCTGAACTGGAACCATGTCCTCCTGCTCCTCCATTCCCTAAGGTACCATCTGCACCAGCACCACCAGTATTTATACCATTACCTCCAGCACCACCTTGATAATAATCGCCCCCTATACCTCCATCTCCTCCTGAATTAGCGCCATCTTCACCATTTGGTAAGAAAAACAAGCCTCCATCACCTCCCACACCTCCAGCCCAAGCTCCACCACCGCCACCACCACCTGCAACTAAAATCCTATCTGTTAATCCATATGGATATGTTCTTATATCTGTAGCACCTCCTCCTCCTCCAGAGTTATATCCAGATAAACTATTGCCACCTCTTTTTCCGCCATTCCATCCACCAGGACCACCAACTGATGTCGAAGAATTACTACCTCGCTCTCCAACATAAATCCTTAATGTTGTACCGGGTACTACATTTAAATAAGAAATTACACCGCCACCATTTCCACCCCCTACATTGCCAAAACCTCCTTTAGCTCCATAGGCTTCAACTTTGATTAACGAAACTCCGACAGGCACTGTCCATGTTTGATACACATTTGAAGAAGTATAATTAAAATATGCCATACCACCTTTTCCATAATTTACATCTCCACAGACATTAGCCCATCCCAATCCATTAAAATAATTAAGGCAATTAAATTCTGTATTGTAAATAATTAAACCTATTGCAGGCGAAATGATACTATCCCTTTGTCTTGTAGTCATTTTAGGAGGCAAAAAACCTTTTTTATTATTTGGAAAACTAGAACTTAAATCTAATATGGATGTATTGTGTGGATTAGAATTTCCTATGCCTACACTCATATTATTATTAATACTCAACACCGCTTTTTTGTTACTTGAAATAGAATCTTGTTTGAAAACAATATTTTTTCCATTTAATCCAATTGTTGTATTTTCTGTTAAATTGCCTCCTAATTTTACTGTATCTTTTTTAGAATATAGTGCATTGATAGCTTTAATATTTTGACCATCTAATTTCCACCAACCAGCACTTCTATAAACATAAATTGAGCTATCTGTATAATTATATACCAAACTTCCTTCTAATGGTTTTGTAATTGACCACATTTGAGCATTTGTCATTCTCGGCATAACAAAAGTTTTAGTATTACTTTCTAATTCTAATATTGAATTAGAATTTATATTTGATGGGTTATTACCTATTTTTACTTGGCTTAATATCTCACCCGTTAAAAAAAATGAAACAAAGAATAAAACAATTTTCATAAATTTAAAATTTTCTGAAACAAGTTTACATAAAAAAAAACACTTAAATTACGTCACTTTTATTAAACAATACATATTTTATTTAAACAGTATAAGATTTTTATTCCATTCAATCAATTATCATTCTAAATACTCATAAATGAATACAATGTTGTTAATTTATTACAATGTTTGTGCTCATGAAATTTATTAAAAACACTATTCAAATTACAATTGCCATTGTTACAATTGCAACAACTAATAAATCAATAGCTCAAACTTGTACTTATGATACCATTTATCACTATCAATTACAAGGTTCTTTATATACAAAAACCCCAAATACTAGAACTATTTATCAAAGAAATACAGACAAATTACCTACTACCGTTATCTTTCAAAACTGGGACAACATCAATTCTACATATAAAAATTCGAAAAAAGAAGACTACACCTACCATCAGACTTATACCACAAAAATTGCAAAAAATATTTCTTACAATTTTAACCCCATTTCTAATGCATGGGATAATGAATTTGTATCACAAAAAGAATACAATTCATCAGGGAAAATTACTTTAGATCAATACTTTGATTGGGATATAACCATAGGCAATTGGAAACTAAAAAGAGAATATTTATATACATACAACAGTACTAATGTATTGATCAGTGAGATTTATAGAACATTTGATATTTCATCTGGGTCAGTAGTAAACTCCACAAAAGACGAAATTTCATACGATGCAAATAATAATTTACTTGAAAAAATTAGATCTAACTGGAATAACCCTTCGGGAAATTGGGTATTGTACAGAAAAGAAATGTACACTTATTCTTCTACAAATAAAAAGCTTAGTTACGAAAATTTATATTGGACAGCTACAGCAGGTTGGACAGGCTTTTATAAATCTTTATATACATACAATAGCTCTGATATACTTATAGAAACAATCAATCAAAATTATGAAACATCAAGTTCTAGTTATGTAAATGCTTCTAGAATTCAAAATTTAATTAACAGTTTTGATGCGATTAAAACAATTTATAATTACAATTGGGATCCATTTAAATATAAATGGGATAGTACCAATTGGAGCGACAACCACTACAACGGATTAAAGCAATTAGACACCATCTATTCTTATGTATGGAATCCCGTTTACAATCTGTGGGACAAATTTGGCAAAACATTTTATAAATACAATATCAACGGCAATTTAAATGAAACGTTCATGCAAGATTGGATTAATTCAACCAATGAATGGAGAACTACAAGAACTAATTATCTAACTTACGACTCGAATGATAGTTTAACTTCTGACCGTAGTTTTATATATAATTCATCCTTAAATAGATTAACAGAATTCAGTTGGTTGCTTTATTATTACAACACGTCAAATCCTGTTAAAATTGTGGAATCTTTTACTGATTTTAATCCTTCTACTTTAATTTATAATTCTGCGCATAGGCATGAATACATGTGTAGTGCAGCTGTTACAAGTGTAAAACACATTTCATTAAACAAAGCAATTGAAGTGTTCCCAAACCCAAGCCAGGATGGCTACATTGACATTAGAAATTATACCGATAAAAAACAATTTCAAATTCTTAATACATTAGGTCAAGTTGTTATGGATGTCACTTTAAACTCTGATGAAAAAATCAATATTTCAATGCTAAAATCAGGGCTTTATTTCATTTTAATAGATGCTAAATCACAAAGTTTCATTATTGAATAAGCGCCTATTTTACCATTTACTCATTTATATACCCAAACAATAAATTAAGAGTATATAAAAATAAAATGTCAATAAAATTTGTATGATGAAAAAAATAAAATTACTAAGAACAAGTTTTTTATTACTGATTTTAATGCTAACACAATTCATAAAAATCAATGCTCAAAACTGCAAAGTAGATACCATCTACAATTCTAATTTAATATACTCTAGCAATGTCAACTTTGAAAAGAAACCATTTTATAGAACAATCATCATTCAATCAAATAACGATTTAACTATCGAATACCTATCACAAATATATGCGCCACATTTAAAAAAATTCAGAAACTACATCAAACAGTCTTTAGAATTAAGTGCTAGTTTTAAAACAATTCCAACTTTAACTCTAACACAAATTTATGATACCATTTCAAATGCATGGATTAATGGCGAAAAAGAAGAAAAAAGTTTAAATTCAAAAGGGAAAATTGTCAATCAATCCTATTTTATTTGGAATAAACTAAATCAAACTTGGAAACAATCAAGTAATAATAATAACACTTATATAAATGACACTTTATTATCTGAAGAAACTACACAATATTATGTCCCATATATAAATTCATTAAGAAACTACTATAAATACATTTATACATACGACATTAAAGGCAACTTATTAAGTGAAATTTATTCAGAATGGGACACTCTATCTCTCAATTTTATCAATTACAGAAAACAAACTAACACCTATACTTCGAGTAATAAAGTAGAATCTCAAACTACTGACTATTGGGATAAAGTGAACAATAGATTCAACAAACACAGCATAAATGAATACATTTATACTATTTCAGATAAACTCAATATATACACTTATAAAACATGGGATGACATGACATCTACTTATTTAAATAGTTCAAGAAAAAATGTAATGTATAACATCGATGATTATGAAAGCATTGAAATAAATCAAAATTATGACATTGCAACTAGTACATGGATTGATAATTATAAACATGAAAGCGATTATCATCCAAATAATTTAATAAAAAGTAAAACTACTTCAAATTACAATTCTGGATCAATGACTTGGACTCCTGCTTATAAAGGAACAACAGATTACAATACTAATGGTAAAAAAACAAAAGAATATTTTTACGAATGGATAACAGCAAGCTCAGAATGGCAAGAAAAAAGTTTAGTGATAAATAAATACAATTCTGGTGATTCAATTCTTTTGTATGAGTATTATCAAAGAAATGATGGCATCAATGGGTTAGAGATTTATTCAAAAAGAGAATACAATTATAAAGTTACTAATCCAATTTATACTGAAATCAGTTACAGAAATTACAATAACATTTCTGGATTATTTGAGACAGTTACAATGAATGAACATTTATGTAAACTTGCTAACACCAATACATTCAGTCCAATAATTAATGCTTCTATGAAACTGTATCCCAACCCTAGCAATACTGGGTATATAGAAATATCAGGCAATGTAAATTCAGAATATAAAATTTATGGTGTTAGCGGAAAATTGTTATTACATGGCATCATATCTCCCAATCAAAGAATTGATGTAAAATCATTGGCTCCTGGCATTTACATTATAAAAAACGAACAACAAACTTCTAAATTTATTATACAATAAACAATTAAATCATGATTAAAAACACCAAAATGAATATAAAAATCGCACTATTAATGTTTATAGTTTTTTCGATAAGCTATAACTCCTATGCCCAAAATTGCAATGTTGACACCTTTTATAGTTATAAGTTAGAAGGTAATACTTATACAAAAATGCCTTATTATAGGGTATTATATAAGTATAATAGCAATAAAAAAGTAATTTCTGACCAGCTTCAATTGTGGGTTTCTAACATAAAAGCTTATAGAAATTCCAGTAAAATTGAAACTGAATACAGCACTCAATTCCCTGATTTAAAAACCAAAGAATCTACATTGGTATTTGATACTACAAATAACAATTGGATTAACAGTACTAAATTTGAAAACGCTTTTGATGCAAATGGAAATAACACATTGTACAATTATTTTGAATGGAATAATACAACTCAAAGTTGGACTAAAAAAAGAGAAAACTCTTCAGTGTTTAACGTTAATAATAAGTTAATTTCTTATATCGAACAAACTTACGTCCCCCATTTAAACACAGTTAGAAACTACAGCAAAGATGAACGCACATATGATGGGAGTGGAAATGAAATAAATCGCACAATTTATATATGGGACACTGTTTCTAATTCTTTTTTAAATTTCCGCAAATACACCAACACATACAACGGCAACAATAAAAAATTAACAGAACTATACCAATTATGGGAAAGTACCACAAGTAGTTGGTTGAATTTATACAGAATGACCATAACCTATACTATTGACGGATTAAAGGAATATTATTACAATGAAAACTGGAATGCAATGGCAAGTAACTGGTATTACACTTCTCGTTCGCAATATGTATATTCTGCCAATCAATTATTAATTACAGAATACAGTGACATTTGGGATTATACAAACAGTGTATGGGTGCAAAATTACAAATATGACTACACATACAATTCAAATTATGATATTGACGTTAGAACTGTTTCTAAATGGAACACAACATTTTTAAGATGGGATAATCAATATAGAAATTTGTATCAATACAATCCAAATGGTAAAACCACTCAACAAAAAGAAGATCATTGGATTTCTGCTACAAACAGTTGGAGGACTGTTCAGTTAAATAATATGACTTACGACATGAATGACAAAATAATAAAATTGGAATCCCTTGGTTGGAGTGATGTTTTTAATGCATTAATCAAAAACTATTTATCTACCTACCAATACAATACCTCTAATCCAATTTATGTTGAAGAAAACTATGGTTCTTATGACAATATTTTGGAATATTATACCAGATCATTTCGCAATGAACATCTTTGTGCTTTAGCTAATTCAAGCATCAATAAAATAAATAAAAACAATTTAACGATATACCCAAATCCAGTAACGAATGGAGAAATTTCATTTGATATTAAAGAACCTTCACTTTATCAAATTTTTGCAATGGACGGCAAAATGGTAAAATTTGGAATTGCTATACCAAATCAAATAATAAATATCAAAGAATTAACATCTGGACTATACTCCGTTTTAATCAACAATAAATCTAATTCATTAATAATAGAATAATACAACTATGAAAACAACATTTAAATCACTTATTATTATTGCTCTTTCAGTTTTTTTTATTTCTTCATGTGCTAAGAAAAAAGAAACACCTGTAAACAACAGTTCTAACAACAACAACAACAACCCAATTACAGACAATGTAACATTCAAAGTGAATGACACCTTATGCAGAACAGTTCCATCATCAGGTGGGGATGTGGATGAACATCTAGGTATTTTTACAGAAAACACCTCACAATTAGACTTTGACCTGTGGGGTGATGTACCAAATGGAAGACCACATCGAGGGAATTTACATTTTAGCATTAAAAATTTTCAGTTTCAACCCGGTACTTATACCTTGTCTGGAAATACAGATAATTACGCTTCATTTACACGTTATGAAACTATCAATGCTGGTGGAGCAAAAGATTTCATGGCCGCTAATAATTCTTGGTACTCTGGAGCAAATTTCACATTCACTATTACCTCAATAGCGAAAGACCCAGCAAGCTTAAATGGCAGGGATTATTTGGCTACAGGCACATTTACTGCTACAGTGCAAAACAAAGTGTATTCTCAAGTTGAAAGAGACAATGGAACTAAAACCATTCAAATAACCGAAGGAGCATTTACTAAAGTGAGAATTGCAGGAGGCCCTCTTTAATAACAAACAACAATTGTACTCTTTTCTAAAACTTAATTTCATACTTTAAGGGGTATTAAATTAAAGAATTGTAGTTATTTTTGATTTTTTTTATCGCCTAGAGAACTATGTTTCAAAAATGCCTTTTAATTTTGTCACTTGTATATACTACAGCCTTATTTTCGCAAGAAAGAAGACAGTTTTGTTATACTAAATTTGGTGAAAATGAAGGGTTAAACATCAGTTACATATACTCTGCTACTCAAGATGAAAATCATCAAATGTGGTTTGCTACTTATAACGGATTATACACATACGACAACAAAAGATTCATTAAATACTCACCAAAAGACAAATTACAAAAAAAGAAATTAGAAACTGTTTTATATGGAGCTTATTACGATGTTAAAACCAACCTAATATGGTGCTCTTCATCAGAAATCATGTTGTGCTTTGACCCTATTAAAAAAGAATTTACTACACCTAAAATCCCACTTACAGATTTAACTGAATTAGAAAAAAATCTTCCGTATAAACTATACCGTGATTCTAAAAACAAATTGTGGTTTGGGACACAATTCAAAGGACTGGCTTATTACGATGAACAAAACAATAAAATAAAGTATGTATTTGAAACGAAGAATGGTCAATACCCCAAAATAATAGACATTGTTGAAGACTCAAAAAGCAATCTTTGGTTAAGTACATCGTGGGGGTTATATGAATACAAAAACAACCAATTGCTAGAGCACAAAAACAGTTACAGCAATTTGTTAAGTGATATTGAATACGACAAAGAAAGAGAGGTCTTGTGGATTGCTACCATGGCTAATGGATTGTTAAAATTCAACCTAAAAAACGAGGTGTTTGAACAACACAAATACACTTCATATCACCAAGGGAAATTTGTCAATGACGGCATTTTTCACAGCATGAAATTCTTAAACAAAAACGAGTTGTTACTTGAAAGCACAGTGATTTACAACATACAAAACAACACATTTTCTCTAACTAATACTGATAATTTTGAATATGAAATTAGGACTCAACATGTAGAAAATACAGTTAAAGATATTGAAGGAAATCTGTGGTTTTGTACATATTCTGGGTTGTATTTATTGGCAGCCCAAAATTACCACAACAGTACTTTGAGAGTAAGTAATCCCATCAATGATTTTGGTATTGAAATCGCACAAACAATTGCAGTTAAACAAACCCTTTATTATTGGAGCAACGACTATCAAGGCATCATGGCTTACAACCTAGTTACTAAAATAAAAACTAGTGTCCCCCTTCCCTTAGGCAGCTCACAATACATCACTTCTATTGCTTATAACAATCACAATTCCATCATCATTACAACAACTCAAGGCTTGTATGAATACAATGTAAATACAGACAAAGCCATCCCTAAAAAACTGAATACCAGCTGGGAAAACAACATCATAAACACCTATTGTGATAGTGAAAATAATTTATGGTTCACTGTAAAGGGGGAGTCACTTATTAAATACAATACAAATGATAATAGCTATGTAAAAACAATTGATTTTAAACCTCTGAAATACAACCTCATCTCAGTAGTAGCAGAAGATCAATTAAATCAAGTGTGGTGTGTGTCAGACAAAGGAATTTTTAGCATTAACAAAAGCACACTTAAAAACAAACATTACATTGGCAAAATTGATAAGGATGCATTTCCTATTGAATCTGTTAACTCAATAGCAATAGACAACAATAACCATGTATGGTTCACAGACAACAACAATGGATTAAGTGAAATGATTCAAAACAATGGTGTAACTAAAATCATTAATCACAGCATAAGCCCCGAATTTGGCAATAATTTCACATTGGCTATTGGTCTTCAAATAGACAAAAACAATCATCTATGGACTAGTACATTAGAGGGCTTATATTGCATCAACACAAACACAAAAAAAACAATTTCAATATTGAAAAAGCAACAAGGGTTGTCAGATAATGGATTTAATAGAAAGATCCTTTTAGCTAACAACATGTTAGTAGTTCTTGATTGGTCCATGTTTAATTTATTAGATTTAAACCAGTATCAATTTGCAACGATTAAACCACATCTTTATTTCAACAACATAAAAATAGGCAACGAGCTGTATCCCTTCATTCAATCAAGTGCTTACGAATTGCCATACAACAATGGAAATATAAGCATGAATATTGGCAGTTCAGGATACAACAATGGAAATCAAAACAAATATTACTATCAATTAACAGGCATAGATAAACAAGTTCAACAGATGAAAGACAATTATCAACTTTCATACACTGGACTTCCGCCAGGCAACTACAAACTAAATATATGGGTAGAAAATGTAAATGGAATAGTCTCTGACATAAAAACGATAGAAATAAAAGTAAAGCCTCCATTTTACAATACTTGGTGGTTTTATTTACTTTTGATTACAAGCCTTTCAGCTCTTGTATTATTTATTTACAAAATGAGAATTAATGCCATTAGAAAAGAATCAAAACTAAAGGAAGAATTTTCAAAGAAAATAGCCGAAACTGAAATGAATGCTCTAAGAGCACAAATGAACCCTCACTTTATGTTCAACGCACTTAACAGCATTCAAAAGTTCATTTTACACAACGAAACAAAACAAGCTTCGCAATACCTCACTAGATTCAGTAGATTAATTCGATTAATACTTGAACAAAGCAAAAGCAACTTAATTCAATTACAAGACGAAGTAGAATTATTAAACATATACACCGATTTAGAAAAAATGAGATTTAAACAATCCTTTGATTTTACAATAGAGTACAACAACATTGATCCCTTTCAAGTGCAAATACCACCCATGATTATTCAGCCAATAATTGAGAATGCAATATGGCATGGGTTATTGCATAAAGAAGAAAAAGGAGAAGTAAAATTAAGCTTTCACAGCAGTGACAAAAAAACATTGACCATAGAAATACAAGACAACGGCATTGGAAGAAAAGCAGCCATGGAACTTAAAAGTAAAAACGCCAACAAAGACAGAAGTTTTGGCATATCCATCATCAAAGACAGATTGATGGGGCTTAACAATGAACAATACAACATTGTGTTTATCGATTTAGAAGAAAACGGGATTGCCACTGGCACAATGGTTAGAGTTCAATTGCCATATAATTCTATTTCATAAGTCACCATTCAATCAAAAATTAAACTGAACAATCAATTGCATTTACACATAAACAAAACAAAAGCGAATATTGAAACATGAAAATTAAAAGTTGTCATACGAACTTAATCAATGCTTTAAAGGACTTTCATATTAATAAAAATAATTTAATTTATATTTGTAATTAACTGACATGAAATTAATACTCATAGATGATGAGCCAAATGCGATTGATGTTTTAAAAATATTGATAGAACAAAATTTTGGGAATCAATGTCAGATCATACAATCTTATACAGATAGTAGAGAGGCAATAAAGGGCATCATCAATTACCAACCCGACTTGGTATTATTGGACATTGAAATGCCTTTTGTCAATGGGTTTCAAGTGATAGAAGCTACAAAAGAGGTTCAATATCAGACCATTTTTACAACAGCTTATAATCAATTTGCGATTAAAGCATTTAAAGTGTCAGCAGTAGATTATTTATTAAAACCCATAGACGAAAACGAATTAATAGAGGCAATACAAAAAAGCATCAATCAGTTCAACAAAAACGAAACTAGAAGTTATGAAAAACTGGTGCAATACATGCAAAAGTCAAACTCGATAGACAAAGTGGGATTACCCATTGGCGACACCATACAATTTTTTAATCCCAATGACATATTGAGGTTGGAAAGTGACAGTAACTACACCGATATATATTTATTAAATGGCAAAAAAATCACCACAGCAAAAACCTTAAAAGAAGTGGAAGAGAAACTGGAGGGATTGAGTTTTTACAGGATACATCACTCCCATTTAATCAATACTAAACACATACAATGTTACATCAAAGGAAATGCAGGTTATTTAAAAATGACTGATGACAGCAACATACCGATTAGTCGTTCCAAAAAAGAAGAGTTTTTAAGTTTATTTAAAAACATTTAACAATGAAAATTTAAAAATCAGTAAACAATTAAGAAATACTATTAGGGCAAATCCCTAACGGGTCGGGCTAATTCGCTATTACTCCTCGTTCCTAGCTGCTATGCCAATACTTCACTGCGGGGTAGCCGCTTCTATCCCTCATGCTTGCTTACGCCTATTTATCACAACACCACCACTTTTTCAGTGACAACTACTTCTCCTATTTGAAATTTGAAAAAATAAAACCCTAAGGGCAAAGTCAACATTTTAGGACTATCTAATGATTTAATTTCTTTACCTAAAATGTCAATTATTTGTAATTTAAAGCTATTATCGCTTTCTATCCATATTAACCCTTCACTTGGATTAGGATAAACCTT
>CAYVDH010000100.1:4423-12467 GCA_964450355.1 uncultured Flavobacteriaceae bacterium | reverse complement strand
TTATCTTATAAAAATAAGTAAAATATCAATTTTGTCCTTGATTTTCAATAAACAAAATGAATAAACAAGGAACAGATAAAAAAACAAGGATTACCGCAGCTACTTTACTTATCGCATTAGGTATAATTTATGGAGATATTGGAACTAGTCCTTTGTATGTATTAAAAGCCATTATTGGCGACAGAAAAATAGAAGAAACGCTTATTTTCGGTGGTATTTCATGCGTATTTTGGACTTTGGTTTTACAAACTAGCATAAAGTACATTTGGTTGACATTAAAAGCCGATAACGAAGGAGAAGGGGGCATATTTTCATTGTATGCATTGGTCAGAAAATACAACAAAAACTTAATTATCCCAACAATATTAGGAGCTACGACTTTGTTAGCCGATGGTATCATTACCCCTCCTATTTCTGTAGCTTCTGCAATAGAAGGATTAACGATGGTAAAAGGATTGGAAAACATCCCAACAGTTCCAATAGTAGTAGTGATTCTTTCTGTGTTATTCTTTTTTCAAAGATTTGGTACTCATAAAATTGGAAGTGTATTTGGACCAATTATGGCCTTGTGGTTTATGATGCTATTGGTTATTGGATTCAATCAATTAATTCAATATCCCTATGTGTTAAAATCACTGAACCCAAAATACGCCATAAACTTATTGATTAATTACCCTCAGGGATTCTGGCTTTTAGGTGCTGTATTTTTAGCAACAACGGGAGCCGAGGCTATGTACTCCGATTTAGGGCATTGTGGTAAAAAAAACATAAGAATCACTTGGGGATTTGTCAAAGTATGTTTATTGGTTAATTATCTTGGTCAAGCTGCATGGGTTATGCAATTGAATGAACCAATGTTAAGTGGAAGAAACCCATTTTTCGAAATGATGCCTAATTGGTTTTTAGTCTTTGGTATCATGATAGCTACGGCAGCGGCTATTATAGCTTCTCAAGCTTTAATAAGTGGTAGCTATACACTTGTTAACGAGGCTATGAACATGAACTTTTGGCCAAGAGTATCGGTGAGACAGCCTTCAGAATCTAAAGGCCAAATTTACATCCCCAGCGTCAATAACATTCTGTGGATTGGATGTATAGGAATGATTTTATATTTTCAATCGTCTTCTCACATGGAAGCTGCTTATGGTTTTTCGATTACCATTACCATGATGATGACCACTGTATTATTGAGTTTCTTTTTGATTTATAAATTAAAATGGAATAAAACCTTAGTCGTTTTATTGTTAATCGTTTTTGCTGTTGTAGAATCATCATTTTTCATTGCCAACGTAGCTAAAATAAAAGAAAGATGGATGTTTTTATTCTTTGAATTATTTATTTTTATGGTCATGTACATTTGCTATTACGCTAGAAAAATAAACAATAAATTCACCAAATTTGTTGATTTAGGCAAACATGCACAAAAACTATTAGAGCTTAGTAATGACGACCAAATACCAAAATTTTCAACCCATTTAATTTATTTAACCAAAGCAAATAAAAGACATGAAGTAGAAGAAAAAATAATCAATTCAATATTTGCAAAAAAACCAAAAAGAGCTGATGTGTATTGGTTTGTTCACATCAACAGGACAGAACATCCATACACATTGAATTACGATGTGAGTGAATTGATTGATGACAAAGTCATAAAAATAAATTTACATATAGGATTTAGAATTCAACCAAAAACTGAATTGTATTTTAAAAAAATTGTTCAAGATTTAGTCATCGAAAAGGAATTAAATCTACATATAAGACCAGATGGTTCTACTAAATACAACAATGAACCTGATTTTAAATTCATAGTGATTGAAAAATTCCTATCTGTAGAGAATGAATTTACAATTAAAGAAGGTGTTTTACTAAATTCATATTTTTACTTAAAACAACTTGGATTAAGTGACGAGAAGGCTTTCGGGCTGGATAAAAGCGATGTCATTGTAGAACAAATCCCACTTATATACCACCCAATAAATCACATAGAATTAAATAGAATAAAATAAAACCCATGAACTTTTTTATTAAAAGTATCATTGCATTTTCATGCATCAATATTTTTTCCAATACTTATGGACAAGTGAACGATAGTAACAACATAAAAACTCCTTTTGAAAACATTGATATGTCTTGGCAAAATGGCTCAGATAGAAGAGAAACAAGCATTTGGCAAGATCTAAAATATTTCACTCCGAGCATATTATTGGACATCAATTATACTCATTCTTTCAATAACCCTAATGACAATACTGTAATAGGTTCTACAGCCTTGGCCAGAAACAATGAAATTCAATTATCTGCATTGCATTTTGGAGGAGATTTTAATTATAAAAACAGCAGAGCAAGATTCATGACTCAGTTTGGCACTAGATCTCAAATAGTCCCTAGAAATGATTATAGTCCATACAAAGGACAATATCAATTAGCCAACGTCTATAGATACATCAGTGAAGCATATACTGGATACCACATCAACAGCCTGTATGGAATTAATATTGATGCGGGTTTGTTTATGTCTTACATTGGTTTAAATTCCTTTTATCAAGCGGAAAACTGGGAATACCAAGCTTCATTTACATCAGACAATACTCCATGGTTTTTCAATGGTTTAAGAATTCAAATTCACCCAAGCAAATACCTTAAAATTGAACCTTGGATCATAAATGGTTGGCAAAGTTATGGTAAATTTAATACCATGCCTGGCATAGGAGGAAACATTACTTATATACCATCAAATTGTTTTAAAATTTTAACAAACAATTACTATGGAACGGATGCCGCAGGAATTTCAGATAGAAAGAGATTTCACTCAGACAACAGCGTTTTACTTAGATATTTCAACAAACCACTATCAAAAAAAATAAGTAAAATGGCTTTTTCGTTTACAACCGACTTTGGTTTTGAAAAAGGTGGAGGAGTAAATGGCTTTAAAAATGGTGATAGCATTCAAGGTCCAGCTCAATATTTCGTTAGTGCAATGTTTTATCACAGAATGTGGTTTTATAATAACAAAATTGCATGGACTATAGGTGGAGGTTGGATGAAAAACCCAGGCAGGTATCTTGTTTTATATCCAACAGGTCAAGCAAGTCCATTGCCAAATCCAAGTAATCCTACTGAAACTGAAGGGAAATATCCATTTAGTGCTAATCCTGGCGATAAATTTGAGGGTTGGGATTTTTCTACCAACATCGATTTTTTGTTGAACCAAAGCACTCAATTTAGAATAGAATTTGTCACAAGAAATTCAAATGTTCCATATTTTGCTGGAAAAGGAGGAGTTACTTCCCAAACAGGATATTCTACAACTGCATTAGACCCAAATTGGAGACCAGATTTAGTAAAAAAAGATAACAGAATCATTTTTGTTATTTTGTTTAGATTATAATCATTTTCTTGTAAATAGGTGCTTGAAAACTCCCCATTTGATTTTAAATGCACTCTACCATTGTTATTTCAGAATAATGTACTTAATTTTTTTAGGAATTTTCGTTACTATCTTTAAAAAAAAATTATTAAATTATGTGGAACTCGTCCATTGGTAAAAAAAAATTTCCATTGCTAAAAACCAAATAAAAAGTTAAATGGAGTCCCTTTAGTTTTGAATCATGAATAAATTAAATATGACAATAAAAACCTTTCTATCTTTTTTAATCTTATGCATTAGCAACATTGCTTTTTCAAATTCTTTCAAAGTTGAATCTGTTGACATTAATTATGCCAATCAAAAAGGACCAATTCCTAGACCTAGAGTTACTGGCATAGTCATTAGGCGTACAGTTAGAGTCAATATAACACTTAATCTTAACTCACAAAACAACAACAACAATAATAACAACAACAATAACAACAATTCTAAAAAAGAAATTAGTTCATTTGTTATCACTTTGTCTGGTACTGATAAAAAAGGAAATAAAATCAGTGTATCATCTGAATCTAAATTCAGCAAATACCATTTAATTTACAAAAATGAATTGTTAATGGAAGGCTCAGAAGAAAACCCAATATCAATTACAAACATAGAAGTTATTACAATGTATTCCGACAACACAAAAGAGAGCGAAAGTCAAAGCATTTTTGGCGATAACAAAAAAACCTCTTTTGCAGTTCTGCTTAATGGATACAAAAAACCTTCAAAATATGGCCAATGCATGGTGTTTAGCAAATCATCTTCTGAAGATTGTAATTTTATCAAATTAGATAGTTTTACTACTGTACAATCAGCGACATATAACAAAGAAAAAAACACCACTACCGTTCGACTAAGAATTAATCCTGAAAGCAAACAAGAAAAGAAAAATTTAAATGCCTTAACTGCTTGGGGCATGATAGATATAGGTGCCAGTGTTGTGTTTAAAACAGCCAATGGCAAAAAAAGAACAGAAACCTTGTTTCAAGCATGGGACAACGAATTAGAACAATATTACCTGATGACCGAATTCAATGTTGATGGCAACGAAATATCCTCACTAGAGGAAGTAATTCTAATATGCAGTGACATTATTAACAACGAAACTCCCGAAGAAATTCGCGCTAGATTTATCAATGAAAAAACAAGCACTGCAGGAAATGTGACTACCACTGATGGTTTATGGGCTCCAGTTCTGAAAGAAAAAACTAAAGAGAAATACGTGATTTCAAAAGGGTATATTGAACTGAGCAAAACATCAAACATCACCACTATCAGCACTAATTTTGCATTAAAAGCTGGCAGCAGCATCCCAACAAAACTTACCATTAATTTAGAAATCATTGGATGTGATAATACAAAATCCTACATCGATATCAAACTAAATTACGATTCAAAAACTGGCGTTTTTAGCGGAACAAGTCTATTTGACATCAATGGCAAATGCGATTATACCATTGGAGGATTTACTGCTACTGTTACCAACTCGTGCGGATACACATACACCTCTCAAAAAAACAACGGCTATATTGATGATAAAAATGTAAAATGGGTATGTCAAGACGAATGCCTAAAAATAAAAACAGATGATGATACAGTTTGTGGAAACACAGACCATTTTTAAACTAAAACTATCACATGTAAAGGCCTCTTACGAGGCCTTTTTTTTTAAAGCTCATGGCAATGAAATTGGACCTCTTTGGATACAAAATTATTGTCGTGGTCAGTGAATGCTTTAACAATTAATTTCATATCAGAATGAATGCTGTTGTTATTCACCCAAGATTTTACAACGTTGTAAGTATTTAAATGGTTGTGTTCAGCGACATTCATCACTGTGTCGTTGTCACTTAAACGGATTAACAACAATTGATAACCATGCAATTCTGAGGACGAGCTGATATTCACTTTGATGTTTACCGAATCACCATGATCAAACTCTTGGTTGGTGACGGGTGTTAAAATATCAATATTTGCAGTTACTACAGATGAATCGTTATGGTTGTGTTCTTCTTTTTGGCAGCTGCCAAAGAATATCAAAACACAAGCAAATGTCAATGGGATAATTATTTTACTTTTCATGTCTATTTTTTGAATTAAGACACTGGTCAATTTATAACGTTGCATTTTTTTAAAAATAATTTTTCAATATCAATTTAAGCATTAAGTTTTTTATCGCTATTTTGAATCATTTAACGATAATTAATTATAAGTACTTACAACCTTTTTAACTTTGAATTGTTATCTAATAAAAACAATTTTAAAAAAATCAAATTCCATGGCTACAAAAACTCAAAAAAAGAAACTGGATTTACAATCAAGCATTTGTGATGCATACATTGATTATGTTTTAAGTGAAAACAAAGAACCTTCCTCAGTTTATGCATTTGCCAAGCACATTAGCATATCCGAAGCTGAATTCTATCAATATTTTAATCAATTATCGGACATAGAAAAACACCTTTGGAAAAACGCAGCAGTAAACACCATACAATCGCTGGTAAATTCAGATGAATACCAACAATACAACACCAACGAAAAAGTGCTTGGATTCTTTTACACCCTGATTGAATCAT
This sequence comes from uncultured Flavobacteriaceae bacterium, assembly GCA_964450355.1. Lineage (GTDB taxonomy): Bacteria > Bacteroidota > Bacteroidia > NS11-12g > UBA955 > CAYVDH01. The sequence goes on along the minus strand of CAYVDH010000100.1, from coordinate 6,482 downwards.
TAAAAAACAAAAGAAGTTATTTTGTTTACAGCTTCAAAAAAAATCAGCCATTGAACAAGAACTTAAATGAGTTTAAAGCAGAAATAGACCAATACGCCAAACAAGTGATACAATCAGGATTGGATTCAAATGAACTAGAAAACAGAAAATTTGTGAGCGACCAATACCATCATGCCTTGTGGTTAAACACCATGTTTGTGCTTAATTTTTGGGTTAATGACAACAGCAAAAATTTTGAAAAAACCGATGCAGCCATTGAAAAATCTGCTAATTTAATGCTTGAATTAATGGGAAAAAGTGCCTTAGATAGTTTCATTGATTTTGGCAAATTTTTGTTTCAAAACATTAAAAAATAAACACCATGAAAGAACAAGTCAGCATCCCTACCTCAAAAATAAAAAGAGCTGCAAATTTTGCAAGCGCTGGCGCCAAAGTTGGAGGTAATTACATAAAATACTATGTTAAAAAAGCCTTGAACTCCGACACCAATAAAGACGAACTAAACGCAGAAAATGCCGAAGACATATACCAAACACTGAGTAAACTAAAAGGCAGTGCTTTGAAAGTAGCACAAATGTTGAGCATGGATAAAAACATCATGCCACAAGCCTATCAAAACAAGTTTCAAATGGCTCAATACTCTGCACCTCCATTGAGTTTCCCTTTAGTGCTTAAAACATTTAAACAGCATTTTGACAAATCACCACATGAATTGTTTGACACCTTTGAAAAAACAGCTAAACACGCTGCAAGTATTGGACAAGTACACGAAGCAACTTTGAATGGCAAAAAACTAGCCGTAAAAATTCAATATCCTGGCGTTTCAGACAGTATTAGCAGCGACTTAAAACTCGTAAAACCAATTGCCACTAGATTACTTAACTTAAAAGGAAAAGACATTGACAAATACTTCAAAGAAGTAGAACTTAAACTCATTGAAGAAACTGATTACAAACTCGAACTGAAACAGTCTATGGCCATTTCTGATTCGTGTAAAAACCTTAAAAATGTTATTTTTCCCCAATATTATCCAGAACTGTCTTCAGAAAAAATACTGACCATGGATTGGATAGAAGGAATTCCTTTCACAGAATTTGCTAACCAAAAACACAGTCAAGAGGTGTATAACCAGGTTGGTCAATTGTTGTGGGACTTTTATTACCATCAAATTTTTAATCTCATGTCTGTTCATGCCGACCCTCATCCTGGTAATTTTATCATCACTAAAGATTTTAAATTAGGTGTGATTGATTTTGGCTGTGTCAAAGTCATAGAACCTCAGTTTCACAAAGATTATTTTGCATTGCTAAATTCTAATTCCATCAACAACGACATGGAATTTACCAATACCATGTATAAACTAAATTATTTGTTGGAAGAAGATGAACCAAAAATAGTTCCTGTATTAAAATCATCATTCAAAGAAATGTTACTTTTATTAGGCAAACCATTCAATTCAAAAACATTTAACTTTGGGGATGACACCTATTTCAGATCCATATTTGAATTAGGGGAACGATTGAGCAAAATGGTGGAGCTTAAAAAAGCCAATGGAGCAAGAGGTCCTCAAGATGCCTTGTACATCAACAGAACTTGTTTTGGATTGTACAGCTTATTAAACATGATAAAAGCTGATATAAGGACGGGGAAGGGTTAATTGGTATATTGTTTAATTGTTGAATTGTTATTGGTTAATGGTTATTGGTTAATGGTTATATTGGTTAATTGTTATTGGTTAATGGTTATTGGTTAATTGTTATTGGTTAATTGTTATATTGTTGAATTGTTAATTGGTTATTGGTTAATTGTTATTAGGATAAACGAAGATTTTAGAATTTAGAACGAAGAATGAATTTTGGAATTTTGGGATATTTGAATTTTTAGATTGATTTATTGTAGGGGAATAGATTAAAAATCATCTGCATTAAAATTCAAAAATCAATAAATCTGAAAATTGTTAAATTGGTTAATTGTTATTGGTTAATTGTTAATTGTTAAATAAAGCCATAACCATTGTTTTTAAAATTCAAAAATCAATAAATCTGAAAATTATTAAATT
>CAYVDH010000100.1:0-4323 GCA_964450355.1 uncultured Flavobacteriaceae bacterium | reverse complement strand
GGTTAATTGTTATTGGTTAATTGTTATTGGTTAATTGTTATTGGTTAATTGTTATTGGTTAATTGTTATGGGTTATGGGTTAATTGTTATATTGTTAAATAAAGTCATAACCATTGTTTTTAAAATTCAAAAATCATTAAATCTGAAAATTATTAAATTGTTTAATTGTTATTGAATTTGACAACAATTATAAATCTTGGTTTTAAAAATTCATAAATCCAAAAATCTATAAATTAGAAAAATGTTACTAACTTGTGTTTTTTAATAGATAAATGACTTGTACTTTTGCACTTTAATGAGTTCAACCCAAGCAGTACTGCTTTTAAAAGACGGTACTTACTTCACAGGAAAAGCATTAGGTAAAATAGGTACTACTACCGGTGAAATATGCTTTAATACAGGAATGACAGGTTATCAAGAGGTGTTCACAGACCCTTCTTATTATGGCCAAATCCTTGTACAAACCAGTGTTCATATCGGCAATTATGGTGTACATCTGAATGAAATAGAATCTGAAAATATCAATATTTCAGGTTTAGTATGCAGCACTTTTGCTCATCATTATTCTCGCAAACTTGGATTTAGCAGTTTAGACGATTATTTTGTCAATCACCAAGTAGTAGGAATACAAGGCGTAGATACTAGAAAAATAGTTAGACATGTAAGAAATGCTGGTGCCATGAATGCCATTTTAAGCAGTGAAATTACTGACATCAATCAGCTTAAATCCATGCTTAATGATGTTCCTGATATGGATGGTTTAGAACTTTCATCCAAAGTGAGCACAGAACAATTTTACACCGTTGGCTCTGATTTAGCCACCAAACGTGTTGCCGTTCTTGATTTTGGTGTTAAAAAAACCATGTTGAAATGCCTGAATGAAAGAGGCGCTTTTTGTGGTGTTTTTAATGGTAAAACTACTGCCTCAGAAATTATAGCTTGGAATCCAGATGGCGTATTGATTTCCAATGGGCCTGGCGACCCATCTGCTATGGATTACGCAGTTAAAACAGTAAAAGAATTATTAGACAACAACATCCCTTTATTTGGCATCTGCTTAGGCAATCAATTGTTAGGTAGAGCAATGGGATTAGAAACTTTCAAAATGCACAACGGTCACAGAGGTTTAAACCACCCTGTGAAAAACCTTCAAACGGGATTGTGTGAAATCACTACTCAAAACCACGGATTTGCTCTGAAAGAATTTAATCATCCTGATGTGGAGGTTACTCATGTCAATTTAAATGACAATACCATTGAAGGAATAAGAGTGAAAGGCAAAAAAGCTTTCAGTGTGCAATACCACCCTGAATCCTCCCCTGGGCCTCATGATAGCCGATATCTTTTCGATTTGTTTTACAACAGCATGAATTAACCAAGCAAACATTACTAAAAAAAAATACAATTAAAATGAGTTTAATAGCAGACATAAAAGCACGTCAAATTTTAGATAGCAGAGGCAACCCAACTGTAGAAGTGGATGTAATCACAGAAAATGGTTTTATAGGTAGAGCCGCAGTTCCAAGTGGGGCAAGTACTGGTATCCACGAAGCAGCAGAACTTAGAGATGAAAACAAAAGCATATACCACGGCAAAGGAGTATTAAAAGCTGTAAACAATGTCAATGATATCATTTGCAATGAATTGTTAGGCACATATGTTTTTGACCAAAACGACATTGATAACAGAATGTTGCAATTGGATGGCACTGCCAACAAATCCAATTTAGGCGCCAATGCCATCTTAGCTGTTTCTCTTGCTGTAGCAAAGGCAGCAGCTCAGGAAAGCAACCAAAGTTTATACAGGTATTTAGGTGGTGTAAATGCAAACACACTTCCTTTGCCAATGATGAATATTTTAAACGGAGGTGCTCATGCTGACAATGCCATAGACTTTCAAGAATTCATGGTAATGCCAACTAAGGCAGATACTTTCAGCGAAAGTTTAAGAATGGGTGTTCAAATTTTCCACGAATTAAAAGCAGTACTTAAAAGCAAAGGTTACAGCACTAACGTAGGTGATGAAGGTGGTTTTGCCCCAAATATTAAAAGCAATGAAGAAGCTATAGAAACTGTATTAACCGCTATAGAAAAAGCTGGTTTTAAACCGGGTGAAGATGTTTACATAGCCATGGATGCTGCAGTGAGCGAATTGTGGGATTCTGAAAAAGGCTTGTATGTTTTCAAGAAAAGTGATAAAAGAGAATTGAGTGGCGATGAAATGGTAGATTATTGGAAAACATGGGTCAATAAATACCCAATAATATCAATTGAAGATGGTTGCGCTGAAGACGATTGGACAAGTTGGAAAAAATTAACTCAAGCAATTGGAGATAAAGTTCAATTAGTAGGTGACGATTTATTTGTTACCAATGTCAATAGATTACAAAAAGGGATAAATGAAGGCATAGCTAACAGCATTTTAGTTAAAGTAAATCAAATAGGATCATTAACTGAAACCATAAACGCAATCAACTTGGCTACTAGAAATAGTTATACTAACATCATCAGCCATCGCAGTGGCGAAACCGAGGATTACACCATTGCAGACATTGCAGTAGCTATGAACAGTGGCCAGATTAAAACAGGTTCAGCTTCTCGCAGTGATAGAATGGCTAAATACAACCAACTGTTGCGTATTGAGGAAGAATTAGGTGCTAATGCAGTATTTGGAGGAAAAAGTTTTAGATTTATTTAGGGTCTGTAAATCCTATAAATACTTTTCATTTCCACCATACCATTATTTTAGCTAAAGCTTTATTTATCTTGTTTGCAAAATATTCATTTTTGCATTTATTAAACCTAGATTTATAATTTGTAATTAGGGGTTAAATTATTTTCTACAATCAAATTAGTCTTTATGAATTTAGATTGTATTTTATATGATACTGTTTTATACCAACTTTTCATTTAGTGCCTTACTCACAGCTTCTGTTTGAGAATTTACTTGAAGTTTTTCATAAATATTTTTAATATGAGTACGAACTGTATTATGTGAAATAAACAAATTTTCTGAAATCATTTTATAGCTATTACCCATTGACAACTCCCTTAATATATCAGTTTCTCTTTTTGTTAGTTCATAATTTTTTATGGCATTAAATGTATGAAATTGATTAATTACCATGCGTGCAATGCTTGGACTCATAGGTGCTCCACCTTCTTTTAAATCTTCAATTGCCTCTAATAATTTTGAACCAATGTGTTTTTTCAACAAATAGCCATTGGCACCTGCTTTCATGGCATTAAAAACATTCAAATTATCATCAAATACAGTCAACATTAATATTTGAACTTTGACGTTGTGTTTTCTAATATTAGAAACGGCATCAATACCATTAACAAAAGGCATATCAATATCCATAACAATGAAATCTGGATTTAATTTTTTTACAACATTAACTGCTTCTATTCCATTTGGATAAATTCCTACAACTTCATAGGTATCTGTTAATTGAAATAAATCATTCATGTTTTCACTAAGTTCTGATTTATCTTCAAAAATTACTATTTTATGTTTCATAGGTGCAAATACTTGATTATTTTTTAAAAAATACTACTGCAATGATGTGATTTTTATGTTCAAATTAATAGTGGTTCCTTTTCCTATTTCTGATTGAATTTGTAAATTTGCATTTAATTCTTTTGCTCTTGATTGCATGCTTAAAAGTCCATTTCCAGAGTGTTCAGATATGTTTTTAAACCCTTTACCATTGTCTTCAATTACAAAATTCAACTCGTTTTTAACTAAATTAATGTTCATATTTATATGCGTAGCTTGGCTGTATTTACAAGCATTGTTGATGGTTTCTTTGAATATTAAATAGATGTTTTTTCGTTCTTCTGGGTTTAATTGTACTTGATTTGCAGTGGTTTCAATAATAAATTGATATTTAATATTTAATGGTTCAATGATTTCTGAAGCATATTCTTTCATGTACAGTACCAGTCTTTCTACTGTGTCATTATTTGGATTTATTGCCCATACTATATCACTCATGCTTTCCATCATTTTGATAGATTGAGCATTCACTTTTTCCAATATTTTTTCAGGATTAGTTGTGTTTTTCAATGCCATACCCGTCATGATGTGGATACTTGATAAACTTGAACCCATTTCATCGTGAAGGTCGCGTGCAATCTTACTTCGCAATTTCTCTTCAATAAAATATTTCCCCAATTTTTCTTCGGTAAGGTATAGTAGTTTTGTTGCCAACTTTATTTGATTTTTTGAAATCACCTTATCTTTTGAATGTAGTTGTAACATTCCTCTTGGAATTTGTTCATTTAAAAATAATAAAAAGGCATTTTTTGATTTAAGCGT
>CAYVDH010000099.1:0-12739 GCA_964450355.1 uncultured Flavobacteriaceae bacterium | reverse complement strand
TCTGAGGATAAAAACTTCCCTTTCTTTTTTTATTTATTTAGGACGCTATTGATTTGTTTTCAAGAACTACAAAAGGCACCATCATTTCTTCGAGCGAAATTCCACCGTGTTGAAATGTGTTGGTATAATAATTGACATAATGATTGTAATTATTAGGGTAAGCAAAAAAATCATCTTCCTTAGCTACAATAAAGGTTTGACTAACATTTACTTTTGGCAAAAAAGCCAATTCAGGTTTTTTTATTTCAAAGACCTCTTTTGCTTCGTAAGTTAAATTTTTACCTTGTTTGTACCTGAGATTGGTATTGGTGTTTTTATCTCCAATAACCTTTATTGGTTTTTTAACTCTAATGGAACCATGGTCGGTGGTAATGATGATTTTGCATTTTTTTTCGGACAGTAATTCAAGAGCTTCCCAAAGTGGTGAATGTCTGAACCAACTTTCTGTTACTGAGCGATAGGCAGCTTCATCTTCCGCCAATTCCCTCATCACACTTACTTCTGTTCTGGCATGACTTAATGTGTCAACAAAATTATAAACAACTACATTCAATTGGTTTTGTAAAAGATTCAGAGCTTTGTCTAACAGATTTTTACCTCCTTCAAGATTGGTGATTTTCATGTAGCTTGTTTTGCCAGAAATTCTCAATCGTCCCATCAAATCTTTCAGAAAATCTTCTTCAAAATTGTTTTTTCCACCCTCATCTTCATCATTGCTCCACATGGCAGGAAACCTTTTTTCTATTTCGCTTGGCAACAATCCACTGAATATAGCATTTCTACAATATTGAGTAGTAGTAGGTAATATGGTTAAATATTGGTCTTCTTCAATCAATTTGAATTTTTCTTTGAGAATAGGAGCTATGGTTTTCCATTGATCTTGTCTCAAATTATCTAACAGGAAAAAATACACAGGTACTTGATCTTGTAAATGGGGTACCACCTTTCTGCGAATCAAATTATGACTCATAACAGGACCATTATCACCTGTGGGCTGTAAGTAATTAATGTAATTTTGAGTAATGAATTTAGAAAAATTATGATTGGCTTCTTTTTTCTGATTTTCAAATACTTCAGACATGCTTTTATCAGAACTTTTTTCTAATTCCATTTCCCAATAAATGATTTTATTGTAAGCGTCTTTCCACTCGTCTAAACTCATTTTATCCATCAACATCATGCTGATGTTTCTAAAGTCTTGTTGGTAATTTTGAGTCGTTTTTTCAGTGACTAATCGCTGTTTGTCAATGATTTTTTTAAGCGAATGCAATATTTGATTTGGATTGACAGGTTTGATTAAATAATCAGCAATTTGTGAACCTATTGCATCCTCCATTATGAACTCTTCTTCACTTTTAGTAATCATCACAATAGGCACATCTTGATTGATGGATTTTATTTGTTTTAAAGTTTCCAACCCACTTATTCCTGGCATATTTTCATCTAAAAAAATAATGTCAGGTTTTTCTCCTATCGTTTTAGCAATGGCAGCATTTCCATCGTTTACTGTAATCAGTATATATCCTTTTTGTTCAAGAAACAGGATGTGCGGTTTTAACAAATCGATTTCATCGTCCGCCCAAAGTATTTTTATTTTTCCGTTTGACATGTTTTAATTTCTTTTTGATGAGTTGCAATGCGAAGTCCCAAGTAATTCATCGTATTGCATGAACTGATTTTTAGCGTACACCAATACATGGTAATCATTTTCTGTATTGAAATAGTTGCCTTCTGTTTGTGATAAATCAGGTTTAGTATTGTCTTCTTTACTAGGTGTTACATAGTAATAATTGTAATATGCTTGTTTTAAATTGGCTACCAATTCGTATTGATTGAATTTTTCGTTCCACTCCATTTTATACTCTTCTTTCATTTTCCAATCGGTTAATTCACCATACAAATAAACGTCTGAATCCAATTTAGGACTCACAAAAGTAAAATGTGATTGACAATAATCGCCTTCAATATCGCCTTTTAATGTACCATCTCTGTTGTCTATCACCCTCTTTCCATTGAAATCAATAGTTTGTAAATAAGGTTGATTTAGTCTGGTATTGTCGTTGTATAATACTGCATGTTTTATATTTTCTTCAATGAATTTTCTTCTGACATTAAAACTTAAAAATCGAAGACTTCTGATGTCAAAGTATCTGAATTCATTGCCTGCATCAAATAAATTGCCTTCTTCGTAATTGTAATCCATGATTTTACCATTGATAAATCTAGGTTTTAAATTGTAAATGGCATTGTCCCAACGGATGTTTTGCATGATGATGGTTTTTAAATCAAAAGAAGGATTTGGCAAACTGTAATTTCCAATATTCACTGTAAAATCAATTTCGTGTTTAGTATTTCTGAATAATGGGTTTGTAGCACTGTTTGCAGAGGAATTAATCACAAATTTATCATCTACTACCATGAATCGCTGGGTCAATATAATGTCTTCTTCATCAAAATTGCGGTAAATTTTTAATAAATAATTACCAGAAATTTTAGGCTTCATGGTTTCTACAGGAAATACCACATTGTAGTGTGTATATACTTGAAAAGTGGATGTTGAGAATGAATAATCATTCATGTTTTCGAAGAAATTTCCTGTCAGGTATTCATTAGGCCTTAAATTAGAAGGTAGCCAATCGTGTGAGCAATGAATAAACGTGTATTGGTAATTGTCGTTTTCAGGTTTTAGTTCATCAAATTGTAGTTCAAGTTGTTGTGAGCTATTTAAATCAATAGCAGGAAATCTTTCATAACTTCCATGTTGTGTCAATATCACTGTTTTGATGTCCTTTTCATAAGTTGCATTTTCGTACAATAAAATGGTTTTTTCGGCATTTAATTGTAAACTCAAAATAAGGACTAAAAATAAAAACTGATTTTTCATTTTGCTTTATAAACTAATTAGTTGTTCAAATATTGTTTCAAATTCTAAATTTTTACTTGATAATTCGGATTCTACTGTTTTGTATTGTTCAGAAAGTGTGCCAATTGTTTTGACATCACTCGCTGAATTTAATTCTGATTCAATTTGTGCTTGTTTAGTTTTCAATTCATTAATCAATTGTTCTATGTTGTCCAATTTATTTTGAAGTTCTTTTTTCTGTTTGTTGTTTTGAGAAGAATTGGTATCTATTTCAACTTTTTTTTCTTCTTTAACCGTTTCTTTTTTAATTGTTTTGGAATTGATTGTTTGGTTTTCTTTTTCTCTTTGAGCCATCCAATATTTCCATTCATCGTAACTTCCAAGGTATTCTTTTATCTCATCATTCTCTATCCACCATATTTTATTGGCAATTTGCGATATAAAAAACCTGTCGTGTGATACTGTTATAAATGAACCTTCGAATTGTTGCAAAGCTTGAATTAAAATGTTCATGCTTTGAATATCCAAATGGTTAGTAGGCTCGTCTAAAAGTAAAAAGTTCCCTTCTTCAATTAGTGTTTTAGCTAAGGCTACTCTTGCTTTTTCTCCTCCACTTAATACTTTTATTTTTTTATAAACTTCATCGCCCGAAAACAAGAAACAACCCAGTATGCTTCGCAATTCATTTTCAAGTTTTTGAGAACCTGCCATCACTAGCTCTTCCAATAGTTCATTGTTTACATTCAATGATTCTAATTGATGTTGAGCGTAAAAAGATTTTTCGATGTTGTAACCATATTCAACGGTCCCTTCTACGGGTTCACTTTGGTCTATGATTCTTAATAAAGTTGATTTTCCTTTTCCATTTGCACCTATCAATGCTATTTTATCTCCTCTTAATATTTGGGCATTGGCGTGTTGAAAGATGATTTGATCGTTGTATCTTTTTGAAATGTCCTTAAGAGTCACCAATATTTTGCCGGGTTGAGTTTTTACTTTGAATTTAAGGTTCATAACGGATTCATCGTTTTGAACTTCTTCGATTCTTTCAATTTTTTCAAGCATTTTAACACGGCTTTGAGCCATGGTTGCTTTGCTAGCTTTGGCTTTAAAACGGTCAATTAACCTTTCTTGTTGACGAATGAAATTTTGTTGGTTGTCATATGCTCTTTGTTGAAGTTCATCTCTTTCTGCTTTAGAGTTGATGAAATTGCTGTAATTGCCCGGCCATTGATATACTTTTTTATTTGCTACCTCTACTATTTTTGTCACCATTCTATCTAAGAATAACCTGTCGTGCGATACAATAATGACAGTGCCTTCATAGCTTTGCAAATATTCTTCTATCCATTCAATTGAAGGTAAGTCCAAGTGATTGGTAGGCTCATCTAATAGCAACAATTTTGGGTTTTGCAGTAACAATTTTGCAAGCATTACCCTCATTCTCCAACCACCACTGAATTCCATCAATGGTCGTTTTAGGTCTGAAGTCTTGAACCCTAAACCTTCTAGTATTTCTTCGGTTTTAAATTGTATGTTGTAACCATCTAAAGCCTCGAAAGCTTCTTGTTTTTCACCCAATAAATTGAGAATTTCTTCGCTGTGGTCAAACTCCATTTTAGCCAAAATATCATCAATTTCGGTTTGCAATTTCAAAGCTTTATCAAAAGCTTGTAAAGCAACGTGATAAATGCTTTCTTCGCTTTCATAACTCAATAAATCTTGATTCAAAAAGCCAATTGTACAGTCTTTAGCTTTAGATAGTGAGCCTTCGCTTGGGGTGTATTCCCCAGTAATAATTCTTAGTAAGGTGGATTTACCAGTCCCATTTTGTCCAACAAGACCAATTCTTTCTCCTGGTTTTATTTGCCAGTTAACATCTTTGTACAAGTAACGTCCACCAAAATCGAACGACAATTCATTTAAAGTAAGCATGGATTCTAATTTGCAAAGATAGTTAAATTAAGCCTGTTTTTAAACTGTTCTATTGAAGCTGTTTTTTATCATTAAATTCTTATGCTTTCTTTGATTTTTATTTTTGTAAACAATAAATTTTCTATTACTTAATTATTTCATTATTAAATTTTAAAAAAAAATGTATCAAATTGTTTGTTTATGGTTGATATAATTATACACATTTAATCAAAAAAAAACATGATATTTGCATCAATAATATGAAAATAGGAGATAAAATTATCAATTTTAAATTGCAAGCCACCAATGGTGAATCTTACAGTAATTATACATTTGCAGACAAATATGCCTTGTGCATAGTTTTTATTGACAACAATTGCCAATATTCCAAAGCTTATTGGCCAAGACTTTTGAAATTAAATGACATGTACGAAGAAGATAATTTAGCCATTGTTGCTATCAATCCTGTACCTACTAATCAAGATGCAGAAGATTCCATTAGTAACATGGTAGAATTATTAAAAAAATACAACCACAGCAATTTCATTTATCTTAAAGATGAAACTCAAGAGGTAGCAAAAGCATACGGAGCTACTAAAACTCCAGAAGTATTTTTGTTTAATTCCAAAAGAGAACTTGTATATACAGGTTGCATAGACGACAATTGGGAAAACGAAAGTCAAGTGATGATGGCATACTTAGAAGATGCCATTGAATACTGTTTAGATGGTATTGACATTGATTATCCTGAAATGCCAGGGCATGGCACGGAAATTGTGTACAATAAATAAAATTTGAAAACAGTAATCATCACTGGAGGCTCATCTGGCATTGGCGAAGCACTTGCAATTCAAGCTTCTATAAAAAAATACAATGTTGTTATTGCTGCCAGAAACAGCGAAAAATTAAACTTAGTTAAGTCTAATTGTGAAAGCAATGGAGCCAAATGTTTAGCTGTTGTTTGTGATGTCAGTTCGGAACAAGAATGTGAAAATTTAATCAATCTAACTGTACAAACCTTTGGTCAAATTGATGTATTAATTAACAATGCTGGCATCAGCATGCGAGCTTTATTTACAGATTGTAATCTTGATGTTATCAAGTCTGTAATGGATATCAATTTTTGGGGAACTGTAAATTGTACTAAATACGCATTACCTTACATATTGAAATCTAAGGGTAGCATTGTAGGTGTATCATCCATTTCAGGTATTGTTGGTCTGCCTGGTCGCACTGGATATTGTGCATCTAAATTTGCAATGCATGGTTTTTTAGAATCTTTAAGGATTGAAAATTACAATCAAAAATTACATGTATTAATTGCTTGTCCGGGTTATACCAATTCCAACATTAGAAATACTGCACTAAATCATTTGGGAAACAGCCAAACAGAAAGTCCTTTTGATGAAACAAAACTCATGCCTGCCGAAACCGTAGCTAAAGCCATATTTAAAGCCATCGATAAGCGTAAGCAATATTTATTACTGACAATTCAAGGTAAACTCACTGTTTTTTTTAGTAAATTTTTCCCTAAATTTTTAGATAAAATCATCTATAAAACAGTAGCAAAAGAAAAAGATAGTCCTTTCAAATAGATTTTTTTGCAACTAATTTTCTTTTTGTGTGTCTTATTCATTAAATTTGAATAATTTCATGAAAAGATTAATACTAATTCCTTTTTACATTGTAATTTGTTTAAAAATTCAATCCCAAAATTTTCAATACAGAGTTACTGATAGTTTGTTTTTTGTAGATGGAAACAACAATACAATTCAATATTCTGCAACTGGTGGATTTCATGCCCCACAATTCAATAGTTGTGATGTCAATGGAGACAACAAAAAAGATTTAGTTATCTATGACAAAGCAGATGGCTCTATTACCACGTTGATAAACATTGGAAATGCCAATGAAGTTAAATACAAACTTGACAACCGTTACGCCCAATATTTTCCTAAATTAAAACCTAATTCTTGGATGTTGATGAGGGATTTCAATAGAGATGGTTATGAGGATATTTTTACAATAGAAAATGTTGTTCAAGTTTATAAAAACATCTCTTACACAGTAGGAGGTAGGCCTGCTTTCGAAGCTGTTCCTTCATTGTTGTTTCGCAACCGCTCTCCTCAAGGCTCATTTATTGAATTTAATCAATTGAATATACCAAACATTCATTTGCCTGGAATATATGATATGGATAATGACGGAGATTTAGATATTTGTAATTTTTCTAATATCGGAGGAGCCATTTCCTATTATAAAAATTTTCAAGAAGAACTAGATTTACCAACGGATAGCATGAGATTTAAATTAGTTAACTTAATGTGGGGTGATTTTACAGATTATAATTGTAATACCTATTTGTTAGGCCAAAATAATCAAAAAGATTCCTTGAAATTTCATCAATACATGAGGCATACTCTAGGGTCTTCTATTACTTTGTTCGATGCAGATAATGACAATGACATTGATATGCTTTTAGGTAACGAAGGTTGTAATCACATGACCTTGTTATACAATGGGAAAAAAGATCATAACAAGTATTTTGATACCATCATCAATTACGATACGTCCTTTGTTACTTTAAGCAACAGAGTAGAGGTGCCAATTTATCCTGCAGCTTATTTTTTAGATGTAGATAACGATGGAAAAAGAGATTTAATTTATGCTCCAAATTCTACCTACAATCCGATTCAAGAAACCAATCAAATATTTTGGCTTAAAAACATTGGTACTGATTTAGCTCCTCAGTTTTCACAAAAACAACCTCTATTCTCCGATCAAACAGTAGATATAGGTAGCATTGGTTGTCCGGCATTTTACGATTGGGATAGTGATGGAGACATGGATTTAATGGTTGCAACCAATGGGGATGCTATTGTAACAAAAAATGATTCAAACTCAATCTATTTATTTGAAAATGTAGGCAATAAAACTCAAGCTAAATTCAAATTAAAGAATAAGAATTTTGGTTTTATTTCCAACGGTAATCTAAGTAACATGACCATCTCTGTAGCCGACATGAACAATGATGGTAAAACCGATATCATTTGTGGAAATGACAAAGGGGAGTTGAAATATTTTAAAAATACATCTTCAACAACAAATACCTTGAATCCCACTTTCACACTTAGTAATTCAAGTTATCCCGGATTCAATATAGATGCAGGAAGCTTTTCCGCTCCTTTTGTTTTCGATGTAAACAAAGATGGATTAAAAGATGTATTGATAGGACAATACGATACTTTCATTAAATATTACGAAAACATAGGAACATTATCAGACCCTGATTTAATTTTTAAAACGTCTAAATATGGAAAAATTAATCCTTCAGACTCTTTGTCTTTACAATACAAATATGATTACGATGATTCAGGTAATTACATTGCTGTTGATTCATTTGTTGTCTATGAAAAATTTCTTTATTCTGGCATTTCTGTTGCAAACATTGATAACTATGGTAAAAACGAAATTCTTGTAAGCAATGCTCGTGGATTGTTGCGATTGTATCAAATGGATTCTGTCATCAACAGTCAATTTGTTGAATACAAAAATTTTAATTATTACAAACTCATTGCCAATCAAAAGGTGTATAACATTGATTTTGGGCAGCGGATATATTCTACCTTTGTTGACTTGGATGACGATAAAACCCAAGAAATAGTAGTAGCTTGTAACAAAGGAGGATTCTTTTATTTAAAACCGGATTTTAAGTACATTGATAATACATCCATCAACCCTGTAGTGGCTATGACCAGAATTAATGCGTACCCAAATCCTAGCTCTAAAGTTGTGGAATTTGACATCAATAAAAACGATGTTAAATCCATTGAAATATATGACATTACAGGCAAGAAAGTTGAAGATTTCTATGTGGTAGAAAATGAATACAATCAATTAACTATATCAGTTGAACATTTGCAACAATCAAATTACGTAGTAGTGATTAAAACAAATAATGGAGCATTAAAATCTGCTAAAATTACGGTTGTTAAGTAGTTAGCGGAAACCCAATGACGACAAAGCAAGCACAATCCAAGCGACCAAAAATGACATTCTTACAATTGTCATAAACCAAAAAAATAGTAACTTTGCAATCAAATGATAGCGACAGCAAAAAATTATGATGTAATTTGTTTTCAATTGAGAAATAATCTTTATTCTCAGCTAAAAAATCCGTTGAAGAAAGACCTTGACCGTCTATCCAGCGACATTAAAGCTATTATCACTTCGGGCAAAAAAGTTCAAGCACAATCAGTAGAGATGCTTAGTCAGGTTTTTAATTTGCGTATCAAAGCCCTTAAATGGTTGGCAGACAACAAAAACTTTGACTATCTTGAAATGTTCAATGACATTTTTCCTCAAATTGAAGAGTTTAATTCTAATAGGAAACTTGAAGTTTTGACTGAAAATCTTTTGTTCGCATTGCGTTGCAACCAAAGAGTTGTTGAGTCATTGGTTGGGACAAGTGAATTTTCATCCGACAGTTTTGATTCAAACATCTCCCAACTTCCCGACATAACATATCAGCAGTTCATTGCTTCATTAGCGTTTGCAAATCTTGACGAAGAAACAACTCAAAAAATTGTTGACTGGACTAACGCTTCATTGCATATTGAATTTGTTCTTGTAGCGGCTGACATAATTGGAGATGATAAACTTAAGATTTCTGACAAGACAATAAATGAGTTGGCATTTTTAGTTGCTGATGCAGCTCAAGAATATTCTGCTTTAGCAGCAGAGTTAGGAATTTTAAAAAACCGTTCAACACGACAATCTTTTTCCAATCTATCTTTTGACAACAGCTTTATTAAAGAACAAAAACAGTTAGCTGATTTGGGCTTGGGCGATTTTGCTTCTAACCTTTCAAATTAATGAAACATAATTTTACCAAAGGCGAAATTATAAATGTCAATCTTGGCACTCCACCAAAAGAAATCAAAGGACACGAACAAGGTTTTGAAAGGCCTTGTGTTGTAATCAAATCATTCAATAATCTTGACTTAGCTGTTGTTGTTCCATTGACAACTAAGGAAGCTAAATATAGTTTATTCACCATTGTAAAAATTATAAAAGGAACTGCTGGACTTACTGCTGACAGTTACGCTTTGTGCCATCAAATCAGAACCATTTCATTTGACAGAATTGTTAGTAAAAGAGCAAGGTTAGATAGTAAAGATATTTTGAAAATTAATGCTGTTTTAATTGACACTTTAGAACTTTAAAAGGGCAAAAGAGTATTCGCTTAATGGCGTTTGTCGCAATGGCGGATTAATGGTTTAACCGAGTATTCGACCTCTCATTATCTTTTTGGTATATTAACAGTTTTGAGTTCTAGAATCCACTACTGCGCCAAGCTCCAATCCGTAAACTTTTATTAAAATTAGAATTTTCAAAGAATATTTTCTTATTCAATCAAATTATTTTTTCCAAAATCTAAGCAATTTAGCTAATTTGCACGCTTTATTTATGAAAAAAATAATTTTATTGTTAAATTTAGTTTATGGACTTAGTCTATTAGCTCAAAAAAAAGACGACAAACCCACCGAAGCACCCAAACCTGCAACACCTGCTTTAGCCTCCATTGCAGATAAAACCAAAAAGTGTAAAAAAATAAATGGATTGTTTACCCTTTACAGAGACACTACAAACGGAAGTGTGATGATGCTGATTAAAAAAGAACAATTAGACAAAGAATACATTTACTTCTCTTATGTGGAAAATGGTAATAATTCCACTGGTCACAACAAAGGAACTTACAGAGATAACAAGGTGTTTGAAATTAAAAAGTATTATGGTCAAATTGAATTTCAAGCGAAAAACGTATCCCATTATTTTAATCCTAACAATGCCATAGCCAAGTCAGCTAATAGCAACATCAACAATCCTGTGATGAGCTCAGAAAAAATAGTGGCAATAGATGAATCCAAAGGGGAGTATTTAATTGAAGCTGATAATTTATTTTTGAGCGAAGTGTTATACCAAGTTAAAACACCTTCGTTTGGTATGGGATTTAATTTAGGAGCATTGAGCAAAAACAAAACTAGGTACCATGAAATTAACAATTACCCAGAAAATACAGACATTGTTGTAAAATATGTGTATGACGATCCCATGTCTAGAGGTGCAGGTAGTGCCGCCATTACTGATTCAAGATATGTCGAAGTGTTGTTGCAACACAGTTTTATTGCTATGCCAGATAACAATTTCCAACCTAGATTTGATGATCCAAGAATAGGTTATTTCACTCATCAAGTCAACGACATGACCAGCCTTCAATCTGTTAATTACAGAGATGTTATTCACCGTTGGAATTTAGAGAAAAAAGATAAAAATGCTGCAATATCTGAACCCGTAAAACCCATCACTTGGTGGATAGAAAATACAACTCCAGTAGAACTCAGACCAACCATAAAAGCAGCCATTTTACAATGGAACATGGCTTTTGAAAAAGCTGGTTTTAAAAATGCCATTGAAATCAAAGAGCAACCAGATAGCGCCACTTGGCATGCAGGAGATATCAGGTACAATGTGTTGAGATGGACCAGTAGTCCTGAGCCTCCATTTGGAGGTTATGGACCGAGTTTTGTCAATCCTCGTACAGGTGAAATTTTAGGTGCTGACATCATGTTCGAATGGGTGTTTTTGACCAACAGATTAAGATCTAAAAACACATTTGATAAAGCGGGTTTAGAAATGCTTTTAGAGGAATCTCATCAACACCATGACAATTGCAGTGTGATAGACCATTTACACCAACAAAACATGTTGGGACAATTAGCTATCAATTCAAGTAGCAAATCAAAAATTGAAGTTGATGAGTTTTTGAAAGAAGCCTTGTATTATTTAGTTCTTCACGAGGTAGGTCATACACTTGGACTGAATCACAACATGAAATCAACTCAACTACACGATTTAAACGGCATCAATGATTACAATAAAACCAAAGACATTGGTTTGAATGGTAGCGTGATGGATTATCCTGCCATCAACTTCAATCTTAATAGCAAAACTAAATACCAATATTTCACAGATAAACCAGGACCTTATGATTTTTGGGCAATTGAATTTGGATATTACGAGGAAAGCTCAAAAACAGCTGACTCAATTCGCAGAGAAAAAATATTGATAAGAAGTACTGAACCTGCTCTTACTTTTGGCAACGATGCCGATGACATGAGATCTCCAGGCAAGGCCATTGACCCAAGAGTAATGATTGGTGATATGAGCTCAGATGCCATTGGATTTGCAAGAAATAGGGTAGTGATGATTAAAAAACTACAGGACAGTTTATTAGCAGAATATGGCAAAGGAAATCAAAGTTATCACGATTTAAGAACCAATTATTTAGTATTAACTAGCGAATGGGGAATTCAAGCTGGAGTTGTTTCTCGTTACATTGGTGGCGTATATGTTGATAGAAGTTTTGCTAACCAAAATTCAACTGTAAAACCGTTTACAGCTGTTCCTTTAGAAGAGCAAAAAAATGCAATGAAATTTTTAAATGAATACGTGTTTTCACCTAAAGCATTTGAAGCCCCTACCGATTTAGCTAATTATTTGCAACAACAACGAAGAGGATTTGGATTTTTTAGCAGTGGTGAAGATCCAAAATTGCACGATAGAGTATTGAATATTCAAAAATCGATATTGGTACATTTGTTACATCCTGCTACTTTACAAAGAATTACAGACAGCAAATTGTATGGAAACAAATACGATTTAACTGAAGTTCTAAAAGATTTAACCAATGCCATTTTCCAAGCTGATTTAACTGGGAATGTCAATACTTACAGACAGAATTTACAAATAGAATATGTGGAAATGCTAGGAACTGTTTTCAATAGTCCATTTTTTGATAACATCAGCAAAGCAAGAATTACATCTCAACTTCAAACCATTTTAAAAGCTCAACAAACAGCCTTATTAACTTCTACTGGCGACACAAAAGAGCACCGCAAT
>CAYVDH010000098.1:0-12762 GCA_964450355.1 uncultured Flavobacteriaceae bacterium | reverse complement strand
TTCTGGAATTTCATACACCAATTTAGAATTAAATGATAAGATTGGAATTAACTTAGGATTTGAATATCGATTTGGTACTACCCCCAATATGGTTTTAGGTTATGAAACCCAATATTTTAAACAAAAAAAAGATTTTAAATGGTTCAATGAGCATGATTATAAAACCATTGAAACAATGTCTATCCATAATTTGAGTATTAGCAAATGTTTTTTTCCTGAAAACAAAATAAACCTTAATTTAGGAATTGCATACCAATTCTTAAACTTTAATACAACCATTCAATCCGATAACAATGAACTAAAAAACTTTTTCAAACCAATACATATTCATTCCAATTACCTTACATTTAAAGCTAAAGTAAATTATTTATTAGTTAATTCATTTAGCTTATTTGTTTCATTCAATCACATTCATTTAACAAAAAAACACAATTACTTAAATTCCATGTTTGGTATTCAATTTAAATTCTAATGAAAGCATATACTATAATTATATTGTTGATTTTAAATTCTTGTAACAAAGATATTAATACGACTAAACCAAATGGATTTCCATACAATATTAATATTCAAGAACTAGAATTTAAAATGTTCACAGATTGTGAAATTGATAATTACCAATATTCATTGAGGAAAACTATTAACAATTTAAACATTACAGAATTTAATACTCAACAAGAATGCGATAGTGTTTTTAAACTCTCAACCTCGCAATGTAAGTGTGAAAATGTAGATTTTAATCATTATAAAATTATCAATGTAAAATTTCCAAATGTCGAATATGCTGAAAGTGGATATTTCCAAACAAAAGTTACATTAAATCAAATTAAGAAAGCACTTATTATTGATGTTTATAGGAATTTTAAAAATACAGGGACTATAAATTCTCCTGATAAAAATGCTTACACTTATGACAAATGGTTAATCGTTCCAAAACCTCCAGAAAATTTTTACATCACTAAATTATATCATTAATACAATTTATCTATTTCATTTCAGGATGTTTCAATAGAAACTCATCAATTTTTTTTAAATCATCTAGAGTATCTACTGCAGGACTTTGAAAATTGGTCTCGACAGTGTGAATATGTAATCCATTTTCAATCCATTTTAATTGTTCTAAACTTTCAACTTTGTCTAAAAAAGATTGACTGATGTTTTGAATTTTTTCAATGCATGTGTTTCTAAATGCATATACACCTATGTGTTTGTAATAAGAGTGTCCTTTAGTCCAATTTAATTTGTCCTCGCCTCTAAAAAAAGGAATAGGGGAGCGACTGAAATACAAAGCTTTATCGGTTTGAGATTTCACCACTTTAACACTGTTTTCATTAAACAATTCATCAGTGGAGTCTATTTTTTTAATGAGAGTAGCAATTTCAACATCCGAATGATTAAAAGCATTTAATAAATCCAATATTTGGTTGTTTTGAATGAAAGGCTCATCTCCTTGAATATTGATTAAAACATCCCAATTGTAGGTTGATTTTTTAGCCAGTTCAAAACATCTATCAGTGCCAGATTGGTGATCAATGGATGTGTATTCAACTTTTCCGCCAAATTGTTTTACATGGTTGTAAATTCTTTCATCGTCTGTTGCAACTACTACTTGTTTGTTTGTATTTACTTTGTTAGCTTGTTCGTATGTTCTTTGTATCAGAGATTTCCCATGGATGTTACACAATGGTTTTCCTTCAAACCTTGTTGAACCATATCTTGAAGGTATAATGATTAAACAATTCATGCATTAAAAACTTACACTTAAGCCAACTTTAACTCCAAATTTTCTTGCATTGACATTGTTTAAATGAGTTAATCTATGAACAGCCACAACTTGTAAAACTTTGAAAATATTTTCTAATCCATAAGCTACTTCCATGTATGGTTCTTTGTTGATTAAATTATTGATGCCACTTACAGGTCTGCTTTCATTGTCATAGGTTGGTATCAAGTCAATGTTTTTTTTAGAAACATTTCCTAATACAGCTCTGCCTTCTACAAATTCTCTCCATTTTAATTTTTTCATGAGTGGAATTCGGTTTAATAATGCACCATTAAAATGGTGTTCCATTTTGAAAAATGCACTTTGGTCTGTAATGAATTCAAAGAAATTCATAAGGTTGTATGCCGATGTGCTGTAAACAAAGGATTGATTACCTCTGTGTATCTCCAACAATGTGTAGGGTACTTTTTCAAATATTTTAGTGCCAGATAAAGTAAAATCTGTACGACCCCAATAACCCCAATTTAGCCCTTTTTCTATGGATGCAGTCACCCTATTGTAGTCAAATTTACTACCAAATACTCCCTTAAAGCCCCTTGTGTAATTGATTGATAATGCAAGTCCCCCTGGTTTACTTTGTCTTACCCTTTCATTGTCGTTTTGTAAATAATATTCTTTAGGAGCCCACCTCAACCCTAATGTTACTGTCGAATTGGTAAAATTACTAGATTTTGTTAGGGTATCAAACAACGAAGTCCCATAAGCAAAGTTAAAATCTTTGACTGGTTCAAATCTAAATTCTTTGTGTTGAAGTACTATTTTAGCATTCCAACCTTTAATGAATTCACTTGTTCCCCATACCTTGGTTTTTTTAGCTCTATTTAACTGGCTAGCTGCAAATACAGATAATGTAGTGAATAAATTGCTTGCTCCATAATAATCATCTGTGACTCCAATTTGTTCGACATCGTCTTTATATGAAGCCCCAATAGTAGTCCAGTGTTTACGACTTAATATGGCTTCAGCTTGACCTTTGTATTTCCATATTTGATCAGTTAATCCGTAGGCTCCGTAACCACTTAACATGAATTTTTTGCTGAATTTAAAATTTGTTCTGGCACCTAAACGAATTCTGTGGCCTTCCAACACATTGTAACCATAAAGTAATGCATAAGGACCAAAATCTAATTTTCCAATTTTTTTATATCCATTGAATAATATATTGATGAATTCTACGTAGTTTTTTACAACTTTAACATTGGTTAAAGTATCTATTTTGGCTAGTGCTCTTTTCTCATCAGGAGTTAGTTCTTCATGTCGCATGGAATCCCAAAATTCTTCTGATTTTAATGTAGCATCTTCTGTTAATGTAATTGGATAATCGAAAAATTTACTGCTTCGTTCTTTGTTTACTTCTATTTTTTCACTTGAACTATTGAATAATGCAATCATTCCAGCAGATTTTTTGGAAATTTCAGCAATGTCAATTAGCACTCTGTTTTTTACTGGGAAGTATGCTCCTGCAGATGTTGGAGCCATCTCTTGAGTGATTTTTAGTTTTTCAACAAAGTTTAAATTGGCTTTGTTTGAAATACTCAAAGATAATCGAGTAAGCGCAAAAGAAGAATCTTCAATCCAAATGTATCCTGAAAACACTAAATCCAAAGGATTTTTAGGAGTCACTTCTATTTGGTAAACTTTTTTGGTAGAACCAGCTGGAAAATCGGAACCTTTCAATTTGAAATTATAATATAAAAATGAGGAGGTAGCAATAGGAGAGATGAAGTTTTTTTCTAAAATTGGTAATATGTTGTCATTGAAATTGTATTGTTGAAATGTAGAACCTAATAATTGAGATAAGAATGTGCCATCTTCCACACCAACACCTTTCACTCTTGAAGCAATAATCACTTCTTTAGATCTGTTTGGATTTTTATTGAAATAAAAATAACTTAAATTTTCGGAAAGAAACATTGGTAGAACTTGTTTTTCTTTGTCTTCGCTTAAATAACTTAGAGTGTCAAAAATCCCTTCTACTCCTTTTAATAATTTTTTATTTTTTAAATCTTCACTGACATTGTTTATGGCAATTTGAATTTTTGTAAAATTTTCACTTTCGTATGAATTGAGTTTTTCGATGTTGTATTTTTTCTTGTTATCTTGTGCTTTTTGAACAATAGCAAGGGCCTTATTTACTTTACTGCTTATGTTTACTGTCTTAATTACCTTTTGCTCTTGTTTTAATTTTACATTGATTACTTGTTCTATTCCTGGGGTAATTTTAAAAATTTGAGCTGTGTATCCAACATAAGAAATGATGATAGAATCACTTTTAGAGCTTGTAATGGCTTTGTACACTCCATCAAAGTTTGAAGTGCTACCATCATTAGTTCCAACAAAAGTAATGTTAGCTCCTGTAATAGGTTCAGCTGTATTCAAATCAGTAATTTTCCCTTTGACAATTGTTTGAGAAAAAATTGAATTTGAAAAGAATAAGAGTAAAATTAAAAAATTGATTTTCAAACTGGACATTTTATGGCAATAATAACGAATATTTATCATTTTAGTTACAAATCTTCATTCTTAGTTTAGTAAAGTAATTTCATGTTTTATCTCCATTTCTATTAAATGATTGAGAAGTTTATCACATATCATTACCTTTCTTTCTTGAGGTTCTAATTCTAATTTAAATTTACTAGTTAAGTCTGTTACTTGAAATTTAATTAAGTCATCTCCTCTAAATTGGTTTAACAATTCATCTAATTGAGCCATGAACATGGAATTGATTTGATTCGTGTTTAAATTGAAATTAATGGATTTTTTGGAATTGTTTCTTACATCTTCCATTTTTTCAATTTTAAGGATTTTAATTTCTAACCGTTCTTTGTCATATTTGCCAGGTTCAATAGTGCATTTTAAAATCAAAAATTGATTGGGATAAGCATACAATCTCACCACATCATATGTGTCACCAAATGCATAAAAACTGTATTGACCATCGTAATCTTGTAATGTGAATTTGGCATATTGCGATCCTTTTTTACTCACTAAATGATCCACTTTGGTAACAATGCCTGCAACAGTGATGTTTTTTCTTTTGTTTTTTAAATCTATAAGGTTTTCAAATTCATTGACTTTGGTATTAGCAGTAGCTAAATATTCAATTTTATATGTATCCATAGGATGCCTGTTGATATATATACCAACCATTTCTTTTTCCATGTTACATTCTTCTAAAATAGAATATTCATCTGATTTTGGCAACATTGGTTCAGTGAAATTATCTTTGCTTGATTCACCAAACAACGAGCTTTGATTACTCAATGAATTTTCTTGAAATCTTGCACCAAATTTTAACGCAATT
Organism: uncultured Flavobacteriaceae bacterium; assembly: GCA_964450355.1. GTDB lineage: Bacteria > Bacteroidota > Bacteroidia > NS11-12g > UBA955 > CAYVDH01. The sequence continues at coordinate 7,675 of CAYVDH010000098.1, read as the reverse complement.
TCAATCCCTGAACCATTTTCTGATTCATTAATGTATTGTGCTTTGTGATATTTATTGTCAAAATTAAAAGCACCAGCTTTCACTAAAGCCTCTAAAGTTCTTTTGTTCACTACCCTTAAATTGCATCTTTTTGTGACATCAAAAATGTTTTTAAATGGCCCATTTTTCATTCGCTCTTCTATGATTGCTAATGCTGGTCCATCGCCTACACCTTTGACAGCACATAATCCAAAACGAATTTTTCCTTCTTTATTTACAGAAAATTGAATATCACTCTCATTGACATCAGGACATAAAACAGGAATGTTGATACGGTTACACTCTTGCATCATCTGACTGATTTTGTCGATGTTGTTGGTGTTATTAGTTAATACCGCTGCCATGTACTCCGAAGGATAATGTGCTTTTAAATACCCCGTTTGGTAAGCGACAAAAGCATAACAAGTTGAATGTGATTTATTAAAAGCATATGATGCAAATGCTTCCCAATCAGTCCAAATTTTATCAGCAATTTTAGTGTCTATATTTTTACTTGCTGCTCCTTCCATGAATTTTCCTTTCATTTTATCCAGCACTTCTCTTTGCTTTTTACCCATTGCTTTTCGCAAAGTATCAGCATCACCTTTAGTAAAATTCCCTATACTTTGACTTAATAACATTACCTGTTCTTGGTAAACCGTGATGCCATATGTATCGCTTAAATACTCTTCCATTTCTGGTGTATCGTAGGTGATTTCTTCTAGTCCGTGTTTTCTTTTAATGAATTTTGGAATGTAATCCATAGGGCCCGGTCTGAATAAAGCATTCATGGCTATTAAATCTTCAAACTTATCTGGCTTTAAATCTTTCAAATACTTTTGCATTCCAACACTTTCAAATTGGAAAGTACCAAGTGTATCACCTCTTTGATATAATTGATATGTTTTTTCATCATCCAATGGAATGTTGTCGATTTCGATATCTACATTGTGGTTCTTTTTTATTAATTGCAATGCTGTCCTGATGATAGACAAGGTTTTTAATCCTAAAAAGTCCATTTTTATAACACCAACATCTTCTATCACTCTGCCATCAAATTGAGTGAGAAGTAAGTCGCTGTCTTTAGCTAAAGCAACAGGAACTATTTCTTTTAAATCTTTAGGAGCAATGATTACACCAGCAGCATGTACTCCTGTGTTTCTAACGGAACCTTCGAGCAACAATGCTTGTCTGATGACATTCCCTTTTGTACTGTTTGGTTCTTTATACCATTCTCTTAATTGATTGACATTTGGAATGTCCTCTTGTCTTAATAAAATGACATCCTTGATTTCTGATTCTGCTTCTTCTTCCTCATCCTCTGACTCTAATTTAGCTTCATCTGCCACACCTTCTATTTTAGAATGAATAACTTGTTTTAAGGTTAATCCAAGCGGCTTGGCAGGCATTAAATTGGTGATTGAGTTGGAATCTTCAATAGTTAAATCTAAAACCCTTGCGACATCCTTAATGCTCATTTTTGCAGCCATTTTACCGTAAGTTACAATTTGAGCAACTTGATTTTTGCCGTATTTGTCAATCACATATTTGATTACTTTTTCTCTTCCTTCATCATCAAAATCTGTGTCAATATCGGGCATGCTTTTGCGGTCGGGATTTAAAAAACGCTCAAATAGCAAATTGTATTTTATAGGGTCTATATTGGTGATTCCAATGCAATATGCAACAGCGCTTCCAGCAGCAGAGCCCCTTCCTGGACCAATAACAACTCCTAATTCTCTACCAGCTAAAATAAAGTCGGATACAATTAGAAAATAACCTGCAAATCCCATAGTTCGTATGGTAAAAAGCTCAAATTTTAATCGTTCTTCAATTTCAGCATCTATTGTTCCATAACGTCTTTTTGCTCCTTCGTATGTTAAATGTTCTAAATAATCATCTTGAGAATTGTATCCCTCTGGAATTGGAAAATTTGGAAGTAAAATATCTTGTTTTAATTTCAGAGTCTTAATTTTTCCTACAATTTCATCCGTGTTTTCTAATGCTTCTGGTAAATCATGAAACAATTCCGACATTTCCTTTTTAGTTTTAAAATAGAAATTGTCATTTGGAAAAGCAAATCGTCTTCCTTTTACAAATTTTTCATTGTTAGCGTCAGTATCTGCATCATCCATAGACATTTTAGGAGTGCTTTGTTTTTCACCTGTGTTTACACATAACAAAATATCATGAGCGTTGTAATCATCCTTTTCTACATAATGAGAATCGTTGGTAGCTATGACCTTGACATTGTATTTTTTCGAAAATTTAAGTAATACATTGTTTACTGCATCTTGTTCACTCATGCCATGCCTTTGTAGTTCAACATAGTAATCTTCGCCAAACAAATCAAGCCACCATTTGAATTCTTTTTCAGCCTCTTCTTCGCCTTTTTTCATGATCATTTTTGGGACTATTGCTCCCAAACAACAAGTAGTAGCAATAAGGCCTTCATGATGCTGCAACAGTAATTCTTTGTCAATTCTTGGGTATTTGCTATACAGCCCTTCGATGTATCCCAATGAACATAATTTTGATATGTTTTTATAACCTATTTCGTTTTTTGCTAGGAGCAATTGGTGGTACCTTATGTCTTTATCGTCTTTGGTAAACTCCTTGCGATGCCTATTTTCTACCATGTAAAATTCACAACCTATGATGGGTTTAATGGTTTCAGGTTGATCTTTTTTGTTGTATTTAGAGGCTTCGGCAACAAAGTTAAATACACCAAACATGTTGCCATGATCTGTGATAGCAATAGCTTTATGATTGTCTGCAACAGCTTTTTTATATAAATTTTCTATTGAAGCGGCTCCATCTAACAAAGAAAACTGTGTATGACAATGTAAATGAGAAAAATTAGTCATTTGTATTAACAAATATTAATTTGTAAAAATAACCATCCTTTTTTATACTTTACTAAGTGTTGAAAAATATGGAATAACTTAAACTATTGACTTTTAAAATTGACATTTGTGCCTACTGATTCATCTTTTTGTTGACTTGTTTCAAAATCACTGCTTTGTTAAAAAAAAATATCATCTTTGCATTTATTCATGAGAGCAGAAATAATCACCATAGGAGATGAATTGTTAATTGGGCAAGTAGTAGATACCAACAGCGCTTGGCTTGGACAAACATTAAACAAATTCAACATCAAAATTCACCGTATTAACTCCATAAGTGATGATGCTGATGAAATAAAGAAACAATTAGACGATTGCTTAAACCGTTCTGAACTCATCATCATTACTGGAGGATTAGGCCCAACTAAAGATGATATCACAAAAAAAACACTAGCACAGTATTTTAATATGGGTTGGCGTACCGATGAACAAGTGATGAAACAATTACATGATTTTTTTGCAAAACGAGGCCGTGAATTTTTAGAAACAAATAAGTTGCAAGCTGAGTTGCCAGATGGGTGCAAAACGTTAAATAATTTGTGGGGAACTGCCCCTGGCATGTGGTTCGATGTGGATGGTAAAGTTGTCATTAGTTTGCCAGGTGTACCTTATGAAATGAAAAATATTTTTGAACAGGTAGCTCTTCCAAAAATCATTCAACAATTTAAACAACCTACTTTGATTCATCAAACCATAGTAACTATGGATATTCCTGAATCAATTATAGCTAAAAGAATTGAATCTGTAGAAAATTCTCTTCCTGCACACATCAAATTGGCTTATTTGCCAAACTGGAACATCGTTAGACTTAGATTAACTGGTGTGGACAATGGAAATTCAAATTTAAACCAAGAAATTCAAACTATAAAAAATCAAATCGTTGAAATCATAAAAGATCATGTTGTTACTACCGAAGATATTACCATGGCTGAATTGGTTTTAAACTTGTTAATTGAACAAAATAAAACATTGAGTATTGCCGAAAGTTGTACTGGTGGGTATGTTTCTCATTTATTAACTTCTCTTTCTGGAGCTTCTAAAATATTTGTAGGATCGGTAGTTAGTTATAGCAATTCAGTAAAACACCACCAACTTGGTGTGGAATCTACCTTGTTTGAAACTGTAGGAGCCGTGAGTGAACAAGTGGTTACTCAAATGGCAGAAGGAGTAAGAGAAAGGTTAGTTACAGATTACTCGATTGCAATAAGCGGTATTGCAGGCCCTGGAGGTGGAAGCATAGAAAAGCCTGTAGGAACAGTAGTTATAGGAGTTAGTTCAAAACAGTTAACTAAAGTTAAAACAAATCATTTTATTGGCGATAGAATGAATGTTATTGGAAGAGCAAGTAACTCCGCTTTGAACATGCTCAGGGAATTAATTTTACAAGAAAAGAAATGAAATATTATTTAATTGCTGGAGAATCAAGTGGGGATTTGCACGGAAGCAATTTGATGCATCAAATTCAATTGATAGATAAACAAGCTGAATTCAGGTATTGGGGTGGTGATTTAATGAAAAGCAAAGGTGGAGAATTAGTGAGTCATTACAAGGAAAGAGCATTCATGGGCATTACCGATGTGCTGTTAAATATTCGCAAAATAGTTAAAGCCATCCATCTTTGTAAGAAAGACATCGAAATGTATAAACCTGATGCATTAATTTTAATTGATTACCCAGGATTTAATTTAAGGATAGCTAAATGGGCTAAGCAACAAAACATAAAGGTACATTATTACATTAGCCCAAAAGTATGGGCTTGGAATAACAAAAGAGCTCATGGAATAAAACAAAATGTGGATTATCTCTATTCGATTTTGCCATTTGAAATCAATTTTTATAAACCTTACGGCATCATTCCTGATTACATTGGAAATCCAATATGCGATGCTATAAGCCAGTATCAGTTTGACGATAACTTTATTGTCAACAACCAATTAAACGAGGATTATATTGCACTGTTGCCGGGTAGTAGAAAAAGTGAATTGAAGCACATTTTGCCTGTCATGTTGGAAACAACCCGTAATTTCCCTAATTATCAATTTGTATTGGCAGGGGCTAATCACATAAGTGATGATGAATACAATCAGTACACCAAAGGTTACCAAGTGAAATTAATTAAAAACAAAACCTATGATGTACTAAAAAATGCAAAAGCAGCATTGGTGTGTAGTGGAACAGCAACACTAGAAACTGCTTTAATTGGTTGCCACCAAGTGGTGTGTTATAAATTCAGTAAAATTAGTTATTGGATAGGACGAATGGTAGTGAAAGTAAAATACATTTCGTTGGTAAATTTAATTCTAGATAAAATGTTGGTTAAAGAATTGATTCAAAACGAACTAACTAAAGAGAATGTAAGCAAAGAGCTACATAATATTTTAAGCGAAGAAGGTAAGAAAAAACTTGATTTAGGCTATATTGAACTTAAAAAAACAGTAGGTGAATCTGGGGCAAGTGAACGTGCTGCAATATTAATATGCAAACGAACAATGAATTAACCTCTTTTGATTTTTAAAGTAGGGTCTTGTTGTAATTTGATGTTATCCATGTCTATAGTGCCATATTTGTAAAACAAATAAATGGCAATAGCACAAACCACAACCGATAAAGCGAATGCAATGATGGACAATAATTTTCCCAAGTTGTGATTTTTAATGCTGTTTTCAGAATACATGTTTCTATTTTCACTTAACATTGCAGTATCTTTACCTGATAAAATAATGCTTACAGAACCTAAAATGAAGCTTAAAATTAAGAATGTGCCTATAAACAAAGAGGCATTTATTGATAAAAATATGGTAAAAATTAACAGAGAAAAGAGGATGGATGTAGATGATAAAACAATTTTGGTGTTTACAAATGGCAACTGAATATTTAAATTAGATTTCATAATGTTATACAATACTTGGCAAAAATAAATGTTTATATATAAACTACAAGTTAAATTTTTTATTTTTGAATAAATGATAGAGCACGATTATTATAAATTATTACAAATAGAGCCATACAGCGATTATTCTGTAGTCAAAAAAAAATATCATGAATTGGCATTGATTTATCATCCTGACAAAAATCAACAAAGCAAAACAAGTGAAGAGTACTTTAAAATATTGACTCAAGGGTATAATGTTTTAAACAATCCTGAACAAAAAGTGTTGTATGACAATGCATTAAAAAATTATTATGCTCTTAAATCTAAGAATGAACATGTTGCAAAAAAAGACCAATCGGTAGCTGAAAAATTAAAAAAATACCACGAACATAAAAGGGTGAAAATCATTGAAGAATTTTTAAGAAAAGACAATGTAGTTACTCACCAAAAAAGAATCATTTTGTGGATATTGGTGCTCATTTCAGGTTTTTTAGTTTCTTATAATAATTGGTTCATCAATTATTTGAATTACAGTATTTTCTATGGAATCATTGGTTTTATCTTGTTTTCGTTTGGAATCTATTTTGTAGCAGCTAATGTATATGCTATCAGACTGTACAAGGGAGCTATCAATTTAAACGTAGATTACAACGATAGATTTAGTGTATCTATTTTTGTTTTACTCCTGTTAGGGATACCTGCATTGTTTTTTTCAACCATGAACTTCACTTACAATTACCACCTCAATAATTTTGCAACCCTAACAGTGCCAAATCAAATTTTTGTGAATAACAACAGTGTGATGTATCAATACAAAGTAGAAGGAAAAGAAATATTAAGAAAACAAGATTTTGAGGAAGGGAAACTATATACCAAAGACAAAGTAAGAGTTAAATATTCTTACTACAATCCATTAATTAGTGAATTGGTTTTTATTAATCAGTAATTGCTTGCAAATATCAATGCATTCTTTAGCTTCCTTTACATCATGAACTCTTAAAATGTGAACATGTTGTAACAGCGCTATTGTATTAGCAACTGAAGTAGCATTTAAACTTTCATTTGTATGAATATTCAAGACCTTACTAAGCATGCTTTTTCTTGATAATCCTACTAAAATTGGGGCATTTAATTCGTTGAATACATTTAAATTGTTTAATAATTCGTAATTATGGGATACAGTTTTACCAAACCCAAACCCTGGGTCGATAAGGACATCGTTTATTCCTAATTGATAACAATGATTTAGTTGCTTTCCTAAAAAATGATATACTTCACTGACGACATCATTATAAGAGGGTTGAATCTGCATTGTTTTAGGTTTTTCTGGGCAATGCATTCCAATGAAAGGAACCTGGTGTTTTTTTGCTACATTTAATATTTGTTCATCGAAAGTACCAAATGAAATGTCGTTAATGATGTCTGCTCCATGTTGAATTGCAGCATCTGCAACAGTATTTTTGTAGGTATCTATACTGATGAAGATTGAGCTAAACCTCTTCTTTATTTCATAAATCAAATTGCAAGTTAATTGTATTTCTTCGTTTGAGCTTATTTCTTCAGAAAATGGCTTAGTCGATTGGGCTCCTACATCTATTATATCTACCCCTTCACTAATCATTTTGTCAACTTGTATCAATGCTTTATCTAAATTATTGAATTTTCCACCATCGTAGAATGAATCATTGTTGGTGTTTAATATCCCCATTATTTTTGGTGAGTTTAAATTTAAAATTCCACTTGGAGTTTTTAGATAATAAGTTTTGAATTGATTGTCTATAAACATATTTTTTCAAAACTAAGGAATTAAATGAATTAAATTGATTTGACATTATCACAATATTGTGAACATATACAAAAATGTAAAGAACTGTTTGTA
>CAYVDH010000097.1:0-12991 GCA_964450355.1 uncultured Flavobacteriaceae bacterium | reverse complement strand
TAGTTATACAATTCAAAGTATCAACATAGCTGATAAAAAAATATTAAACTTCATGATAAACTCTAATCAATATTTTAATTTAATTAATAATAAAATTTACAAGAAAAATATAGGTCAAAGTGTTGTTAGGATTTCATATCCATCTTATGGTTATCCTATTGTTTCAGGTCAGACTAAAAATAAAGATTCTACAATAATAAGAATTGATTACAAAGATAGCATTTTTTATTCCAAAACATACTATTCAAAACATGATAGAATTAAAATTAAGACATTAAAAAGTATAGTATGGTATTCATACATAAATCACTGCAATGAAGACCATCTTTATTTCTATGATTACATTCGTGATACAAAGAGTGTGTTTAATTATAAAGAATTAGGAATAAATAATTTTGATGACATCATTTCATTTATTTTTTATTCAAAAGATGAGTTAATAATATTAACAAATCATTCTATTGTTAAGTTTGATAAAAACTTGAATTATAAAATCCTTAATAAGAGTATAATCTCGTTTCGTTTAATTAATAATTATCAAATTGATAATCAAGGAAATGATTGGATATCAACAAAAAATAATGGATTATTTTTTGTAAAAAAAGATGGATTAATCACAAACAAAATCAATTATCCAATTAGTTTTTTAGATATTTCTAATAAACATATTTCTTTTGGTAATTATGATGGTAAAATTTTGCTGTCAAACATCGAAAATCACTTAATCATTACTGATTCATTTCAAACCTCCTTTAAAATAAGGAGTCTAAAATTTTATGCTAAAAATCAATTTTTAGCAACATGTAACTTAAATATCTATTTCTTTAATTGCATTAACAATAAATTAATAAAAAATACTTATTTTAAATTTATTAATGATGATTATAATTTTAATGATGTAAAAAAAATAGTAAAAATAAAAGATAATAAATTACTACTAACTCACTATAATAAAATTTCTATTTTCGATTATAATAAAAATAATTTTAAATTTTTATTGTTTGGAAAATTTAGATATAATACAAGTATTCAAGATAATATTGGAAATATCTGGCTTGCCTCTTCATCAGGGCTAAGCAAGGTTTTAACGGACTCCACTACGGATGAATTATTGGACTTAAAACAAAAGTACCCTCTGCTATCTAAAAGCATCTTAGACATGCAGCCTGATAATCAAAATCGAATTTGGTGTGGAACCGATGGGTATGGAGTTTATGCCTTTAAAAACAATCAAGTAAATTTAGTTGAGGAGTTGAAAAATGAAATCATCAATCAAGTTCATATCGATTACAGACAACATGTGTGGGTTTCTACAAATAAAGGAGGTTATAGAATCATTTTAACTAAGGAAAATCCCTTTATATACCAAATTAAAAAATTCAGCATTGCTCAAGGACTTCCTACCAATGAGGTAAATTGTATTTTCGCTGACTCAAATTATGCTTACTTCGGTACCCAAAAAGGGTTGGGTGTTGTGGATTTAAGTATCATTAATACCAAGCATGCACCTGCACCATTTTATATAAAACACATTGTTTCTGTTAAAGATACTTTTTTAAAAGGCCCCATTGTGCTGCCATACAACCAAAGCAGATTAGAATTTGATTTTGTTTGCTTGTCATTCAAAAGCAATAAAAACATTGTTTACTATTATAAAATGCAAGGCATAGATTCCTTGTGGAGAACTACCGATCAGTTGAAAATCATTTATCCAATTTTACCCCCGGGTAAATACACTTTTTTCATTAAAGCCAAAGACATTGACGATGTCTTTACTGAAATGAAATCAATCGAAATAGAAATCACACCACCTTTTTGGGATACTCTTGGGTTTAAACTTTCTGTTACGTTTGCCTTGTTTTTCTCTGGATTACTGTATTTAGCTTACAGAATTAGAGCCATTAAAATCAAAGAAATGGAGAATACCATTGTCAATAAAAAAATTGCAGAATTAGAACTTCAAGCGCTTCAGTCTCAAATGAATCCTCATTTCATGTTCAATTCTTTGAACGCTATTCAAAATTTCATTCTAAACAGGACTTCTGATGATGCCAGCTCTTATTTGGGTAAATTCTCTAAATTGATGAGGCTGTTTTTAGAGTCATCAAGAAACAAATACATCACCATTGCAGAAGAAATTGAATTGATACAATTGTACATTGATATGGAATTAATAAGATACAACAACAGATTTTCAGCAGAAATTATTTGTGAAAACACTCAATTGTACAATCAAGAAATTCCATCCATGTTGATTCAGCCGTTTGTCGAAAATGCTATAAATCATGGGTTGAATTTAAAAAAAGAAAATGGACATTTGATTGTGAAATTTTGGAATGATATCGACAAAATATACATGATGGTAGATGATGATGGAGTTGGAAGAGATAAAGCCATGGAGATAAAAAAGAAATCCATTCAAGGATATGTGTCTAGAGCATTAGAAATAACAAATGAAAGATTAGAAACAATGAATAATTTAGACGATTTAAACCTTAAAATTGAAATCATAGACAAAACAGATGACGAAGGCTACCCTACGGGAACTAGAATCATGATAGAACTTAATAATTTGGATTAAAATGAAATTAGAAAAAATTAGAACCATACTTATTGATGATGAAATCAATGCCATAGAAGGCTTAACAAACTTGTTAAAATCAGCATGCAAAGAATGTGAAATTATAGGGAAAGCGAACAACATTGAAGATGCAAAATCGTTGATAGACAATTTAAACCCAGATTTGATTTTTTTGGACATAGAAATGCCTTACGGTTCAGGTTTTGATTTGTTAACAAAATTTCAAAATCCTAAATTTAAAGTGATATTTGTTACAGGGTTTGATAAATATGGTATCAATGCTATAAAATTCAATGCTCTAGATTATTTGCTTAAGCCTGTTCAAAAAGATGAATTAATCATAGCTGTTGATAAAGTAAAACAATTTCTTAGTCAGGAAATGGATAATATGGAATTGAAAAACTTAGTCAATGTGTTAAAAAATCCAAAAAATGACAACAATAAAATTGTAGTTAAATCCATTCTTGGCTCGGCTTATGTTACTGTTAAGGATATTTTGTATTGTGAAGGGGATGGGAGTTACACTAAAATTTATGATACAGAAGGAAATGTTCACATTGCAACCAATAACATTGGCGAATTTGAGGACATGTTGACCGATTATAAGTTTTTTAGAATTCATACTTCGTATTTGGTAAGTAAAAATCAGGTCCAGAAAATGATTAAAGAAGATGACACCTACAAACTTCAATTAAAAAACAAAGTGAATTTACCTGTTTCAAGAAGAAGAAAGCAAGAGTTTTTAGACTGGTTCAATTCCTTTTAGAAATTGATTTTGTCATAATGACTTACCATTTTTGAAAAAACATGGTTTTTTCAAAAAAATTAGTCATATTTGTGATATTCAACTAAATAAATGAAATTTAAACTTCTGTTAGTCTTTTTTACTCTGAATTTTAAACTGTTTGCTGATCAAGCAGATTTTTCTAACAATCAATTGTTTTTAAAAATCAATCAAGAAAGCAATAATGGCTTGGATTTAAATTCATTGAAAAGCATGGAATTTTTAAAACAATTTGAGATTTTATCATTTGAGAAATGTTTTAAAATAAATACACCAGAATTTAATCAAATTCATTTGCTGACTTTTGAAAAAAACACGGAGAAAATAGACGATTTAATCGCTTTTTTAAACCGATTAAATCTATTTGAATACGTTGAAAAAGTTCCAATTTTTACTTATTCATACACTCCTAATGATTTACAATCCAATCAATGGAACTTGTATAAAATAAATGCAGAAAATGCTTGGAACTATTCAAAAGGTAACAATAAAATTGTTGTTGCCATTGTAGATGATGGTTTGGATACTGCTCATCAAGACTTGGAACCACTGATTTGGAGAAATAAAAATGAAATAAGAGGAAATGGAATTGATGATGATGGAAATGGATATGTGGATGATTTTATAGGATGGGATTTTGCTAGCAATGATAACATTCCTCATTGTGGATACAATACTGGATTGGAACATGGAACCCATTGCGCTGGAATTGTAGGTGCAAAAACAGATAATAATATTGGAATAGCTGGCATAGCTTATGGTTGCCAATTGATGATTACTAAACATGGTTTGCCTTTTCAAAATGTGATTTACAATGCCTACCAAGGTGTTGAATACGCCATCATCAATAAAGCCAATGTCATTAGCATGAGTTGGGGAGGAGGGGGGTATTCAAAAACATATCAGACTTTGTTTGACTATGCCTATAAGCAAGGCATTGTTTGTGTAGCAGCAGCCGGAAATAATTATTCAAACCTGAGCATGTATCCTGCTAGTTATAATCACGTTATTTCTGTTGGTTCTACTAGTTCGAACGATGTTAAGTCTGCCTTTTCTAATTATGGAACTTCTATTGATGTAATGGCTCCTGGTAGCAATATTTATAGTACTTTGCCAAACAACAATTATGGAAACATGAGTGGTACTTCCATGGCTTGTCCATTGGCAGCAGGATTATGTGGTTTAATGTTGTCTTTTAACCCTAATTACAGTGTGGATGAAATAGAATCATGTCTTAAAAATGGATGTGATAACATCAATTCTATGAATTCTTCAATAACAGGATTAATTGGAGCAGGAAGAATCAATGCACTAAAAAGTTTAAGGTGCATGAAACCTATCATTGCTGATTTTGAAAGCAATTTTAAACAACAATGTCCCGGAGATACCATAAGTTTCAAAGATTTGACAATAAAATCACCTAGTTCTTTGTTGTGGAAATTTCAGGGTGGGACACCCAATACAAGCACTTTGTCAAATCCGAAAATTGTGTATTCAACTGCGGGAGTATATGATGTGACATTGATTGCATACAGTAATTTAGGCAATGATACCATAGTTAAAAAATCATTTGTAACCATTAAAAAACCAACAGCAAAAATTAGTTTAACTAGAAACATCAATTTAGGTTCTAGCACAAATTTGAAAATAGATTTTTCAGGCAACGCCCCTTTCGAATTTACTTACTCGGATGGAGTAACTACAAAAACAATCAGTAATGTGACACAAAATCCTTATTTTTTAATGGTTTCTCCTGTTCAAAATACAGTATATACACTTACTTCGTTCAAAGATTCAAGATGCACAGGCACATATAGCGGAGTTGGAATTGTAAACATCAATAAAGGGGTGAATTGTAATTTAGCTACTCGATTTCAAGCAACTATTGGAGGAAGTTTAGATGACTTTGCATACAATGTAATTGAGGATAAATTTGGAAATTATGCTGTAGTAGGCTCTACTAAAAGTTATGGTAATGGAGATGCGTTTTTAACTAAGTGGAACAAGGATGGTGAAATGTTGTGGTTTAAAACTTATGGAGGAAATAATAATGAATTGTTTTACAATGTTATCAACACTGATGACAATGGATATTTGTTGATGGGAGTAGCTGCTAGTTATTCGAGTAGTGAAGATGCATTATTGATTAAAGTGGATTCAGGTGGAGTTGTTCAATGGTCAAAAACATTAGGAGGAAGTTCTATGAATGAATTTTTTTACAGAGGAGTTCAATTAGAAAATGGAAATTTTGTATTAGGCGGAACTTATCAATCAGCAGGATCTGGTAGGGAGGATTGCTATTTAATTAAATTAGACAAAAATGGGAATTTAATTTGGTCAAAAATATATGGAAATGCTAGATATAATGTTATAACTGGATTAGCTGTAAATAAAGATGGGAGCATTGTATTTTCTTCATCTTATGAGAATCCTTATGGAGAATTAGCTATAATGAAAGTGGATAGCAATGGAAATGTTTTATGGAATAAGTTATTTGGAGGAAGTGAACCAGAAGCTGCCTATGATTTAACTATAGGAGAGGATGGAAACATATACATGGTAGGGACATATAGACCAACATCAAATAATATGGACATGTGTATAGCTAGTTTTGATCAGAGTGGAAATGCTCGATTTGTTAAAACATTTGGTGGAAGTTTAAATGATGTGTTATTTAGGGTTAAACCATTTAACAATGATTTAGTAGCTGTTGGATATTCTCAGAGTTATGGCAGTGGAGGAATGGATGGGCAAATTATTCGTTTTGATACTTCAGGAAATGTTGTAGATCAAAATAATTTTGGAGCCAGTTCAGATGATATATTATTTGGCATAAATACAACTCAAGATGGAGGATTTATATCTGTTGGTTCTACAAAATCCTTTGGTGGAGGAGGGCAAGATGTATTCATTAATAAGTTGAATTGCAATTTGCAAGTAGGATGTAACGAGAAATTTGAAACTGTTAAATTTGTTTCCAATTTAAGTGCTAATAATTTTACTTTTTCTTTGGCCTCAGCAGGGTCGTTTACAAATCAATCTATAACAGCAGTAAAAAGAAGTGTGAATTACAATGTCATTTGTAAAAAATTAAAAGATGAAAATTACCCTTGTATAAAAACTGAAAAGTATGCAAAAATTAGTTCATTAACTAGTGGATTTAATACTAGATTAGATAATGGAGATCAATTCGGACAAAGTATAAAAAATATTGGGGACTTTGATGGTGATGGTATTGATGATTTTACTTCAAGCGCACAATTAGATGATGATGGAGGTACAAATTTAGGGTCGTTTTATTTAATATTAATGAATTCAAATTTATCAGTTAAATCATTTACTAAAATTAGTGCAAATCAAGGAGGTTTTACTGGGAATATAAGTAATGACAATTATTTTGGTTCAAATGTCATAAGTATAAACGATTTGGATGGTGATGGTGTAAAAGAATTGGTGTCTGGGCATATTTATAATAATTCAGGTTCAACATATTCTGGAGGTATATGGGTTATTTTTATGAATTCGAATGGGACAGTAAAAAATCAATTATTAATTGCAAATGGATTTGGAGGATTACCAAATGGAACATTAAATGGAGGTGATAATTTTGGGATGAATCTTACTAATGTTGGTGATTTAGACAAAGATGGTATAGATGATATAGCAGTTGGAGCAAGATTTGATGATGATGGTGGTACTGATAGAGGAGCTATTTATTTTTTATATTTAAATAAAAATGGAAGTGTTAAGAGTTTTAAAAAAATAAGTCATTTATCAAATAATTTCAATAATGCTCTGCAAAATGGTGATGGATTTGGATTTAGTTTAAGTTCTAAATTTGATTTAAATGGAGATGGATATCAAGATATAATGGTTGGAGCAAGTGGAGTTGATGATGGAGGCTCAGGTAGAGGTGGTGTTTTTATTCTTTATCTTGATGGGAATCAAGATGTAATAAGTTACAGTAAAATAAGTTCAACAAGCGGAAATTTTTTAGGACAATTAGATAATGGGGATAATTTTGGAAATGGAGTTCAAATTATTGAAGATTTAAATAAAGATGGGGTTGTAGATGTATTGGTTTCTGCACCATATGATGATGATGGAGGGACTGATAAAGGAGCTATTTGGATTTTGTATTTAACCAAGAATGGGACTGTTAAAGCATACAATAAAATGAGTGCATTAACACAAGAAATATTAAAATCTAATCTTGAAAATTCAGATGCTATGGGTTATACAGTTTCAATGTTGAATGATATAGATAAAAATGGATATCAAGAAATCCTAATTGGAAGTATGTGGGATGATGATGGAGGAACTGATAGAGGAGCAGTGTATATTTTAAGTTTAGCAGATACTTGTAAGGGAGATTTTTGTCCAAAAACAAAATATTTTTCTAAAGTTAGTCACAGTTCAGGAAATTTTGGAACTGGTTTAGATGATGATGATAGATTTGGTTCAGGCGTTAATGGAATAGGAGATTTAGATAATGATGGAGTAAATGAGATTGCAGTTTGTGCTGACTCAGATGATGATGGAAATGCTAATACTGGGGCAATTTGGATAATGTTCATGAACAGCAATGGCACTGTGAAAAATAAACAAAAAATAAGTTCAACCCAGGGAAATTTTACTGGAACAATTTATGGCGGAACATATTTTGGAAATAGAATTGTACCTTTAGGGGATTTAAATAACGATGGAGTTGAAGATATAGCTGTAAGTAATCATTTTGATGGCACAGTCAATACCAGAGCAGGTTGTGTTTGGATTCTATTTTTAAATTCAAATGGAACTGTTAAATCACATCAAAAAATAACAACTGGTGTTGGTGGATTTTCTCCAACTTTACAAAGTGATGATAGATTTGGATTAGGCCTTGAAAATATTGGAGATTTTAATGGTGATGGAATTGTTGATATAGCTGTTGGTGCGCAAGAAGATAAAGATGGTGGTTCATCTAAAGGAGCTTTTTACTTATTGTATTTAAACACCAATGGAACGGTAAAATCTCATAGTAAAATTAGTGCAACTCAAGGAAATTTTACAGGATCAGTTGGTGTAAATACTAGATTTGGATTTAGTGTTGCAAAATTAAGCGATTTAGATACCAATGGAACTACTGATTTAATTGTTAGTAGTAGGGATGATAACGATGGAGGAACTGCAAGAGGTGCTCTTTGGGTTTTGTTTATGAATCCTAATGGGACTGTAAAAAAACACGTTAAATTAAGTTCATCAGTGAACGGATATACAGGGTTAGATGATTATGATAATTTAGGTCAAGACATAAAAAATATTGGAGATTTAGATAACGATAAAGTTGATGAAGTGATTGTAAGTTGTCCATGGGACGATGATGGTGGTTCTGACAGAGGAGCTATTTATATCCTTTATTTAAATCGAAATGGAACTATAAAAAGAAAATTAAAGGTAAATAGCGTAAATAGTGGCTTAAGTAATAAAATAGATAATTCTGATGTGTTTGGATATGGTATTGGAGTTTTAAACGACATTGATGGCAATGGTTATAAAGAAATAATTGGAGGGGCAATGTGGGATGATGATGGTGGTAATAATAGAGGAGCAATCTATATCATTAATTATTTAGATACATGCAACATAAACATCAATTTACCTAGATGCAAAATATACATGGATTTTGCAATTGAAGAAAATTGTGTGAATCAAACTTTTGTGTTTAAAGATTTAAGCATAGATAGCAATAAAAATAAAATAAATTTTTGGGAATGGGATTTTGGTGATGGATTTAAACAATACAATTCTGAAATAGTATATCATACATATAAGAATTCTGGAGTTAAAAACATTAAACTGAGAGTAGGTACAGAAGGGAAATATTATTGCGAAGATTCTTTGGTTAAATCCATATTTGTTTCAGATTCGTTAAAACTTCAATTGGTTGATTCTAATACAATTTGCATAAATGATAGTGCTGTTTTAAAAGTAAAAAGTGTGTATTGTGGTGTTAGTCCTTTTATTTATGAATGGACACCAACCGATGGGGTATCTAATCCAAACGTTTTAGAGCCAAAAGCTTCTCCGAAAAAATCAACTGTTTATCATTTAAAAATTACTGATGGAGCAGGTCAATTTGTCATTGATTCTACTAGCATCTTTGTGCAAACTAATTGTTGCAAAAGTTACCCTGATTTTGATATCAATGCTTTTCAATTTTGTTCTTATGATAGCATACAATTGACCAATAAATCAAATTATAAATCAAATGCAACTTTCTCATGGAAAATAAAAGGAGGTTCTGTTCTTAGTTTTAGTGGATTTCAACCCTTAAAGTTTAAATTGATAAACAGTGGAAATTATCAAATTACATTGATTTTAAAAGATTCATGTGGAACAGATTCAATTTCAAAAGACATCGTTGTGCTGCCTTACATTAAGCCATTTGCAGGTAATGATACCAGTATTTGTATGCCGGATTCTTTGCTTTTAGGGACTTCTGGTTTAAGCAGAAATACCTATGAATGGTCTCCGACTTCAGGACTCAACAACCCTTATATTTCTCAACCAAAATCGTACTTGACTAATTCCATAGTTTATGTTCTTAAGATGACTGATGAATTAGGTTGTGTAAGTTACGATTCCATTGTTATCAACAATTTAAAATCTCAAGTACTTAATATTGGAAATGATACTTCCATTTGTGAAGGAGAAAATTTAACATTAAAAAGCAATGTCACTGCTAATCAATACCTATGGAACAATAATTCAATAAACAATCAAATAACTGTTAATAGTCAAGGTTTATATTGGTTAGAGATTCAAAGTAATAATTGTATTCAAAGGGATTCTATTACAGTGAATGTGGTAAATCTGCCAAGATTTGATTTAGGAAAAGATACGGTTTTGTGTGATTTGACTCAATACGAAATCAAAGCCAATACAGATATCAGTAGCAAGTTGAAATTATGGCAAGATGGGTCAAACAGCAACACCCTTAAATTAAATTCAAAAGGTTTGTACTGGTTGCAAGTCAATGATGGAAAATGTTATTATCGCGATTCCATTCAAATTGATTTTTCTTCTAAACCCAAAAGGAGTTTTAATATAGATACTGCAATTTGCGAAGGAGATACCATTGAAATAGATGCATTTGATTCTTTAGCTTTAAACTATTCATGGAGCAATGGAACGTCTAATTCTAAAATAAAACTAACCCAGCAAGGGAAATACACTGTAAAAATTAAAAATAATTGTGGTGAAACTAATGGAGAGATAACATTAAAACACATTCCATCAGCTATAGTTAATTTAGGGAAAGATACTAGCATCTGTGTAGGAGACACCATCGTATTAAATGCTTATCATTATTTAATAAAAAAATATTTGTGGAATAACAATGATACCAATAGCCATATACTTGTGAATAAACCAGGTTTATACTCAGTAGTTGTAGATGATGGATGTCAATTAATATCTGATGATAAAATGATTGATTCATTAGTTTGTAATTGTTTGTTTTATTTCCCAAATGCTTTTTCACCTTTTAGGAGTGAGCATATCAATGATGTATTTTTGCCTGAAATTGAAAGCGGTTGTGAACCTAGCACTTATAAATTAACGATATACGATAGTTGGGGAGGAGAGGTGTTTACTTCAAATAATTACAAAGAGGGGTGGAATGGTATGAAAAGTGGGAAAGAGCTACCAGTAGGGGCTTATACATACATTGTAACCATGCAGGTGGCACCGCAGTATTATAACAAAGTGTATCAGAAATCAGGAATAGTAATTTTAATGAATTAAAATGAAAGACAAGTATTTATTATTATTTATATCGTTAGTTTTTTTAAATAAAACATTGTTATCAACTCCAATTCCTGGGTTGAATACCAACATCATGTCATTGCAATTTGGTGGTTTATTATGTGCAGGCAAATCGAATGAATTGTCTTCTAATGCTTCAGCTTATAAAAAAATCAATATTGGTTCTATTTTTGGATTTGAATACATCAAAAGAACATATGCTTACAATTACCATTTAGGTTTGAATTACTTGAATGAAGGTTATAAATACACTTTGATAAATTCTAAAGAAACACCATTAAATCAGTTTATACAGAGTCAAGAAATTGAAAATAAATTTATTTCAATTGCTCTGCCCTTAGGTTTAAGTTATACAGTGTCAGAAACAAGAACATCAACAGTAGATATAGGGTTTAAAGTACTACCTAAAATGTTGTTAAAGCAAATAAATTATGTAAAGAATAATTATGTAAATGAGTTAGTGGACATAGATAATTTAAATAAAAAAAGTGAATTTAATGCCTTAAGTTTTGGAATGAATTTATTTGCATCCATTGAAATTCCTATAAACTATGATTATTCCATAAGTGTAATTCCTAATATTCAATTCAATAATTACGGTTCCAAAAAAGCAGAATTAAAAAGCAATCTTACGTGTTTTGGAATTAAAATTGGTTTGAATTTGATTAATTGATTGAACTTACATGTAATTATATTATAAGTTTTCTTGCAATTTTAAAAGTAAGAAAATGATACTAAAATTATTTCATTTTCTGAAATACACATTTCATGTGTCCCGATAATTGAGATTGAATTATTTTATCTTGAAATTGTGATATTGTAATTGAATTATTTCTTATTGCTTCAATATAATCATAAATCCATTGTGCATTTGTTTGTTTAACTACATCTTCAATTAGTTCAGTATTTGAAAAAAAATTAGAATTAATTAATATTTCTGCATCGAGCTTTCCTGGTGTATTTATTTTTAAAGATTTAAAATTGTTGTTTTGAGCTAATATTTGAATGGATTTTGGATTAAATAATCTAACATGGTCAAATCCTATATTTCTAGATTGAGTTTGATTTATCAATGTCTCTAGACTGAAGGCGTTGGGAGTGCTTATTAAAAAAAGACCTTCTTTTTTTAAACTATTATTTATATTATTGAAAAAATCATTTGGATAAAGTATGTGTTCTAAAACTTCAAATGCAATAACCATATCAATAGAGTTAGTTAAATTTAAAGAATGGTCTTTATTGAAAATTCCACTTATAAATTTTAATTTAGAAGAGTTTATATTTAATATTTGTGGTTCAATTACAATAATTTCTTCAATTATATTATCATAACGATTTAACAATATTTCAATTAATTCACCATTGCCAGCGCCAATTTCCATTAGTTTTAATTTTGAGCCTTTGTTTTCAAAATATTCAAAAAGATAAGGTTGAATAAAATCTGCTCTGTCTTCATACATTTTAATACGTGTTTTTATTTCAGGAATATTTATTCTCCACATTTCCAGCGCTTTACTTTTAATGATATAGCTGGTTTTTAATTCTTCATTAGGAAATGGATTAAGAAATAAAAGATTGCATTCTTCACATGAATTGTAATCTAATCCTTGATGTTGGAATTCAAATTTTAATAGTTTAGAATTGCAGCTAGGGCATTTTTCTATTGAAATAAAAGTATCTTTATATGGTGTAATAAATTTATCTATATCTTTCTGTACTAATTTGTTCCATTCTTTTTCGATATTTGAACTATGTATTTCTTGTTCTTTCATTTGATTTTAAATTATAACCCCCAAAGATACATAAAATAATTTATA
>CAYVDH010000096.1:0-13084 GCA_964450355.1 uncultured Flavobacteriaceae bacterium | reverse complement strand
CCTACACGACGCTCTTCCGATGATCGGAAGAGCGTCGTGTAGGGAAAGAGTGTAATGTCTTCATAACTTATATATTTTGTGCGACAAATGGCATACATCCCTTTTCCGTTTTCATCAAATATCAAACCTTTGCTTTCGTCACTTGCAATTGGAAAATTAATTAAATAACCCCTTCCATCAGATGTTTTTATACCATAAGTTTCAACAAAGTTTTCACTTTTAAAAGTGTTTTGAGTGTATTCATATTTTTGAATTTTTCCCGTAGTGTCTTTTATTGAAAATGATTTTGCTTCAAAATTGATTTCATATTTATTGCCAATTGTATCAGTGGCTTTCCATAAGCCTCTATAGGTATCAGATCCACTACAGGAAATTAATGATGTGACCAATAGAATCATGGTCAATAGATTGATTTGTTTCATATTATGTTTGCGTTTTTTTATTTTATTCTTTAATCCAATATCAATACAAGTTTTCAAATTATCACAATACTCAGGCGCAAGCGCAGCCCGAGTCCGGTGGCTGCCCGACTAGGGCAGGTGCGTAACGTTAGTGGAGCACGGAACCCAAAAGGACGAGGAATTGCTGCCATTATTGAACTATTACTTCTACAATTTAACTACCGATACCGATTGTATCAACTCGTTTTGCTTGATACGTACAAAATAAGTACCGCTTGCCCATGCACTAGCATCTATTGTTTTCTCGTATTCTCCTTTGTCATAATATTCATTGGTTACCGAATGTATTACTTGTCCCATCAAATTCATCACATCTATTTCTGTTAATCCTCCTTTTGAATTGAACTTCACCTGGAACTGATTTTGGAATGGATTAGGATAAGCAGATACCAACGATTGACCTGAATATTTGTATGAATTTACTCCTACAGCATTACAACTGGTTTTAAATACATTGAGTTTATTAAATGGCTTTTGCAATACCGCCTGAACATCGGTTTTGCTCAAACAGAACCAATCTTCGAGAACAGATGCATACACTTGTCTGAAATCAAATTCCATTGGTAAATTATCCTCAACTCCTACACTGGCTGAAATAACAGGATTTGTTCCAATTATTTTCCCTCCATCTACATTTTTACCAAACGTAAACAATGGAGCCGCTGAACCGTGATCGGTACCTTGGCTGTCATTTGATTTTATTCTTCTACCAAATTCAGATATGGTCATCCCCATCACCCTGTCTTCTATCCCTTGGTATGCTAAATCGGTTTGAAATGCCTTGATGGCATCGCTTAAAGTTTTTAATAATTGAGCGTGTACACCTATAGTTTTATCGTTTTTATCAGTTTGATTGCTGTGGGTATCAAAACCTCCTAATGACACAAAATAGACTCTTGTTTTTAAGCCTCCTTTTATCAATTTAGATACTACTTTTAATTTTTCAGCCAATTCATTGTTAGCTGGGTAAGCTGAGTGTGAATTCACTTTGTTAGCTGCTGCTGCAATCACCTTACTGTATGAACTTGCCTGATTATTAACCAATCTGACATAATCTAATTGAGAACCTGCACAATTAGATGGAGATGGATCTTGGATACCATTGGTAGCATTGTACACATAACTAGGGTCGCTGATGGTAGTTCCCATTGGCGAAGATGGACCTTGGAATGCATAACTTAAAAAGCTTCCTACTTGAATTCCCAAAGGATCAGGCATGTTGTTGTTAGGATACCCTACAGGGAAATTAGGGTATTCGTTGTTCAAATATCTACCCAAAAATCCTGTGGAATAATACTCATTGCTATCGCTGGCGCTTAACCAAATATCACTGCTCCTGAAATGTGAAAAATTTTGATTGTTGTATCCCACATTCTGAATGATTTGCATTTTACCTTCGTTAAACATTGTTTGCATTCCTGTCATGGATGGATGCAAGCCATTGTTGTTGTATCCTGTCAATGCCAATAATTTGTTTTGTGGAATCACTACATTGTTGCGGGCTTGTGATAAATTGCTGTATTGATCGATAGGTAAGATGGTATTTAACCCATCGTTTCCTCCGCTTAATTCTATTACCACCAACACATGGTCTGTATTAGTTGCTTGTGCTGCTAACGAATGCCATATACTTCCTTCTTTTAGTGTTCTAAGAGGAAAGCTACCAATTGCCATAGGCAACATGGAAAAAGTGGCTGTGTCTTTTAAAAATTGTCTTCTTTTCATGGTGCCTTACATTAATTGATATTCTGATGATTGAACTATAAAATTCATGACGTTGAGTAAACGTGTATATACCGCTTGGTATTTCGATGCATTGGAAGGATCGTTGATGTAGTCGTTCCAAGCATTGGTCCAATAATAATCTTGGGCTTGACCAGTTAATAATCCAGCCGTTTTTATGGCTGATTTGGTAGTGGTACTCACCGGAATCATGTATAAATTATCGAATATATCATTCAACAACGTGTTAGGGTCTGCAGAGTTTGAGAATTGTTTAGCAAAATCCACTACATTGTAAACATTGTCATACCCTCCGTAATGAAACCATACAATGTTATTGACTCTTTTAGGTAAAGTATCTGTGTTAATCCAATGTTTATAATAGGCAGGTGTTTGATAATACGCTGGCCATCCTGCTACATTAGGTGTATCTCCTAATTGCTGCAACATGGTAGCACCAGCATAATATAAATTAGTAAACAAAGTATAATAGGCATCCACGTTACTAATTGATGGCAAATTGGTATTGCCTTCTCTTAAAAATCCAATAAGTAAATCTATAGGGCTTTTAATCATGACACCAACGTTACACTCATCATAAAAATGTTCTGATTCAAACAATTTTTTTAGAACTGGTTGTAAATTGAATGAATTGTTTTTGTACAAAGTAGCTAATGGTTCTATGATGTCTGTTTCTACTTGACTGGTGATGTCGTAATTGACAAAAAATCTGTAAATTTTCCTAATGATGAATTTTGGACATTCGTCAGTACTGACTATCATGTTTATTAAATCTGTCAATTCATCTAAGCCTGCATTGCTTGTTCTTCCAGTGATAGTAGCACCGCCATAAAAAGATGAAAATGTTTTATTGCTTGTTTCGTGCAATTCGGGACGGTAAAGAAATGTTTGAGTAACCCAATCTAAACTTAATCCTGTCAATACTTTGGCTGCTTCTCTGACATCGTCTTCGGTATATTGAGAACCAGGTCCTTTGCCTATACCAAACAATTCTTGCAATTCTCTTCCATAATTTTCATCTGGAGAAAATTTGGTATTTAAATAACCATTGAGATAATGCAGCATTTGTGGATTTTTAGATACCTCAACCATCAATGTAGGCAAGTCAGAAATTGCATATGTTCTGAACAATTCCACCAATCTATAGGCTGCTGTTGCTCCTCCACCTGTTTTTAATTCAGTACAAAAATGTGAATGCCAAAACAACACCATTTTTTCCTGTATGCTACGAGTTTGATTAGCCATGTTACCAAGCCACCACGATGTTAAACTAACACCTCTGAAAAAATTGGTAGTTCCATCTCCATAATTGGCATTTACCCAAGTGGCACCTTTGGCTATTCCAGTGGAATCAGACCAAGGTGAGCCATTGACATCTTTGCCTTCGTAGTGATTTATTGGTGGAGCTGGTTTGCTAGGCATGGTTAGCAATTCATCTACAGAATCGCTCAAATTTTTATTTAAAAAATAAGCAATATCGGTAGATTTAGCGCCAAACATGGTCCTTTTAAGTAAATGAACAACTTGAGTTTTGCCCCAGGTTCCATTGTATTTTGTTAAATCTGACATGGTGTTAAAAAATCAAATATAAAAGAAAAAAAATAAATTTTCAAATACCCTTTTTTTAAAATTAAGTAATTATCTTTGCTTTTTTAATATTCAACTACTTAACTTTTTCTATTGTTCATGAAAACTGCTACTAATTATGCCAAACATGTTTTTTGTATTGAAGGTGATTGGCATCCTGATTTAAGGCAAAAAGACACCATAGAAAACGCCCTTAGGTTCATGGAAACAGCTAGTGGAATGAAAGTAAAATACATTCATAGACACGGCAGCACCCATCAAGAGCTTGAAAGCCGCATCAATGAATACGAAAAGAAAAGATACGACCAATTTACTATTTTCTACTTGGCTTTTCACGGTGTTCCCAATGGCCTAAAACTAGGTCAAAAAACCATACTCACATTGGATGAACTTGGCGACATGGCTGAAAACAAACTAAAAAACAAAATTCTTCATCTTGGCAGTTGTGAAACCCTTAATATTGATAAACGCTATATCAAAAAACTATTAAAAAAGACTGGTGCTTTGTGTGTTAGCGGATTTAAAAAAGAAGTTCCTTTTGTTAGTGCTACCATCTTTGATGTGTTGTATTTTGAAATGTGCCAATACTACAAAAAAATGGACAGCATAGAAAAATACATGAAGTTGTATTACGGCAAACTGATGAAGGAACTTGAATTCATCATGGTGTATGAATGATGTTTTTCAATAAGGATCAACATCAAAATCGATTTGCAAACCCTTAATTTGATACTGATTAATTAAATAATCATAAGATTTGATTAAATAGTGTTTGATGGCACTTGTTTTTTTACTGTCTGAGGGAATTTTGATCAATACATTTCTAACATACAGATTCCTCAACATGGAAATGTAAGGTATTTCTGGCCCTAACACCATGTCCTTTAGTTCTTTTTTAATGGTATTGACATACCATTGAGCTGCTTTATTACATTCATCGTGTAATCTGTGCTTAAAAGTAATTTTTATTAATTTGGTATAAGGTGGATAATGAAATTGAAACCTTTCTTTTAATTGTTGATGATAAAACCCTTTAAAATCATACTCTTGAATCAATTTCAAAAGTGGGTGCTCTACATTTTTGGTTTGTATGACCATTTTTCCATTTTCTTGATGTCTTCCTGCTCTTCCAGCTAATTGAACCAACAATTGAAAGGTTCTTTCATAAGCTCTGAAATCTGGGAACATCAACAATTGATCGGTATTAATGACTGAAGATAAAGCTACATTTTTAAAGTCCAATCCTTTCACTACAAGTTGTGTACCCACCAATACATCAATTTTTCCTGATTCAACATCGTGAATGATTTTTCTTGCTGCATTTTTTGCTTGCAAAGTTTCATGATCAAAACGAACAGTATTCAAATCTGGCAATAAAGCCTGTAGCTCTTCTGTAATTCTCTCTGTTCCATATCCTTGTATGGTCATGTTATTGCTACCGCAAGCTCTGCATTTAGTGATGTTTTGTTCTGTATATCCACAATAATGGCATTTGAGGTTGTTGGAATGTTTATAATAAGTAAGTGAGATATCGCAATTTTTACATTGCACTACCCAGCCACATACCGAACATTCTACTACCGGAACATACCCTTTCCTGTTTTGAAATAAGATGGCTTGTTTTTTTGTTATTTTTAAGTTTTTCAACAATTCAAATAACTCATGAGTAAACACACCATGCATTTTTTTAATTCTAACATTTTCTTTGATGTCAGCAAATTGTATTTCAGCTTTTGAATGCCCTTTGAAGGTATTCAACATTTCTACCAATCCGTATTTCCCTTGTACTGCATTGTAATACGATTCAACAGATGGTGTAGCTGAACCTAATAACACTTTTGCTTGGTGTTTATTTGCTAATACCAAAGCAGTATCTCTGGCATTGAATTTTGGTGCTTTTTCTGATTGTTTGTAGGTATTTTCATGTTCTTCGTCAACAATGATTAAACCCAGTTTTTTAAATGGTAAAAAAACACATGACCTAGGACCAACAATTAATTTGATTTCATTGTTTTTAACTTTGTTCCATATTTCCACTTTTTCATTTTTACTAAATCTGGAGTGGGCAACAATAAAATCATCTTTAAAAAACAGTTCTAACTGAATGATCAAAGACTCAGTTAATGCAATTTCTGGCACCATTAATAATACAGAGTTTCCTTTAGCTAATTCATCTTTTATTAAATCTATATATACTAAAGTTTTACCAGATGAAGTTACGCCATGCAATAAAACAGTGTTGTGTTGCTCCAACATAGTTACAATGTCTTCTTTAGCTTTTAGCTGATAATCGCTTAGTTGGTATTCGGTATTCAGGCTGTGATGTGCTTCAATTCTGTCCATTTCTTTCATTTCAAACACTATCAGATTCTTTTCCTCTAAAGATTTTAAAGTAGCTGAACTGATGTTATGTGTTTTTTGAAAATCCAATTTATTCGCATTAGATTGAGGCATAGATATCAATAATAGCAAAGCTTCGTATTGCTTTTTTGCTTTTTTCTCCATTTGATTTAAAGCCATTTCTAATTCAGTCTCTGGAATATCTTGATTGACTTTAATCCAAGTGCTAATTTTAGATTTGTAAGTAAATGGAATGTCTTCGAAAACAAGAACTAACTGCCTTTCATTGAGGCTCTTAATCATCTTTAAAAAGGAAGATTTTGATTTGAGTTCCTTTTCCAAATCGGAAATTTTTAATTTTTCTTTTCCCTTTAGTGCATTGAGTAATTTAATTTCTTTTTCATCGAGTTCAGATTCATCATATTCCACGTCTTCGTTGATAGAGACAAAGGTTTCACTTTCTAGTTTTAAACCAGAAGGCAATGCTGCAGCCATTACTTGACCTAAACTGCACATGTAATAGTTTGCAATCCATTTCCAAAATTCAATTTGTTCTAAATCAATCAATGGATTTTCATCAATTATACCAAGAATATATTCTGCTTTATACAGTTCAGGAGCGACATTGGTTATGTTTAATATCAATCCAGTATATACTTTTTTATTGTTAAAGGTAACAAATACTCTTTTACCAACCATGGCTAATTCATTGCAATCGGATGGTAAACGATAAGTAAATAATTTAGGAATAGGAAGTGGCAACAACACTTCTACGAATAAAATTTCCTCTTGATTAATTAGTTGCTCAATTTCCATTAAGGGTGTAATATCTGGTGTAATAAACCAGAGTTGTAATCAATTTCTTTTTTAAAATGAATGATGGCACAATAGGCTGTATCTAAAAAAACATTGTTAATATCACCAAGCATCGTCACTATGTGACTTATTCCAAAATTATGTCCAATAATCATCATGGAATCTTGTTCATTGTCCTTAATTACTTTTAATATTTCATCAGGAAAAGCGTTGTAAAGTTTTGGTTCTGATTTGATATCAACTTGTATTGATAAGGCTTTAACCAATGTTTCAGCTGTTTCTATGGTTCTTCGAGCATTGCTACAAATAATACAACTAGGCAATTGTTTGGTTATAATTAATTTATTTGCTGTTTTCTTTATTTGTTCAATTCCTTGAGCAGTTAATTGCCTATCTATGTCTTTGTTAGATGAGCTTTCTTCTTCGGCACTTCCATGCCTCATTATGTAGAGTGTTTTCATTTATTATTAATCAATTTCACCCCTATAAACAACCATGCAATAATCATTGAAACACCTCCAATTGGAGCCAAATTACTCGCTGATTTTAAGCTTGTTATTGAAAATAATTCAGATAAAACGATTAAATATAAGGAGGCGCAAAATAATAACATTCCAATGAAAAGTAAAAAAATAAATTTGGGGGAAATTGGCTTGGTTTTTGTAATAATCAGCAAAAGTATAATCCCCAATGACTGAGTCAGTAAATAAAAATTCCCCTTTTCAAACACCTGAATGGTATATTGACTTACTTTTTTTGATAAAACATGACTTCCAACTGCTCCTAATAAAATTGAAACCCCAATCAACAAACTACAAACTCCTAACAACCTATTCATTTTAAAAATATGACACAAATTTATACTAAATTATCTATCTCAAAATTATTTTTTCTAATTTCGTTATTTACGATCATTCAACTGAATTCTCAAACCATGATTGGATTAAATCACAGCAATTTATCGGGCATTCACCAAATCAATTTTAATCCTGCTAACATTGCTGATGCAAGACACAGATTGTACATCAATGCCTTTACTATGAATACAGGTTTCAATAACGATTACCTAAAGTTGAGCTTGCCTTTTAGCATTTTTAACATCATGAATCCTAACCAAATCCCTTCACAATATAAAAACTCTGCAGGTCAAATTAAATTTGATGATGCGTGGTTGCAAGAAGATTTGAATGGAAAATCTAAAAACTTTAATTTGTATGCTCAACTAAGAACTCCTGGCGTGATGCTGAAAATCACAAAAGGAATCACTGTTGGATTCCAAGTAAAAAACAATGTCAGTTTTCAAATCAACGATGTACATGAATCATTAGCTCGAACTTTAAGACATGGAGTTGACAGCTCAAATGGCAGCATTGTTTATAGTGGGAACAATCAGTTCAGCGTGGGTCAAACTTTTGGTGATAATTCTTTTTCTATCAACATCAATGCATGGGGTGAAATAGCTGGAACTATAGCTGCAAGTGTTATAAACACTAAAAAACTATCTTTAAAAGTTGGAGCTACTCCTAAATACTTGATGGGATATGCTACTGGCTACATCAAAAACAAAGGAATCATCTTGAAAGTTCCAAGCGAAGATACAATCACATTCAATCAAACAGATGTTAGTTATGGCTACACGAATCCTAAAGATTTCGAAAATTTTGATGCCAACCAATTCTTTAAAAGAAAACTTCAAGGTGGAGGTATTGGTTATGATTTAGGGGTTTCGTTTGAATACAATCCCGAAATTACAGAAGCTTTAACCAGCAAAAAAAATAAGTATTTATTCAGAGGTGGAATAAGTTTATTGGATGCAGGTTCAATTAAATACAACAACCCAGCTAGAAATGTAAGAATTACAAATGGAAATGTTGATAAACACTTGTTGTTAGACTCTAATTTTATTAATGCATTCAGCAAAGGCGAAGCCAATGGAATCAGATACTTAGATAGCACTATGAAAACCATTTTTAACTTTGATTCGTCAAATCAAGTGATAAAAACGGCAATGCCAACTACATTGAATTTCCAATTTGATTACAATGTGCTTAAAAACTTTTACATAGGCGCTAACTGGTCACAAGACTTAAGAGGAAAAAAAGTAATTGGAATTCGCAAACCTTCATACATTACTGTTATACCACGTTTTGAAAGCAAATTAATAGAAGTATCATTGCCTATTGGCTTAATGAATGATTACAAAACAGGAAGAATAGGTGCATTTTTAAGGGTAGGTCCTGTGTACATAGGCACTGACAATTTAATTGGCCAATTAAGAAGTAAAAATTATTACGGAGCTGACTTTTATTTTGGTGCCAGTTTTGGAATTCCTTCTAAAAAGAAAGATTAGATTATTTCTACTAACATTTTAATCCCTATTTTTGCGGCATTAACATGTTTAAATTCATCCGATCTATTCTGTTTTTAATGAGTGCTGAAAAAGCTCATTATGTCACTCTAAATACTCTTAACATTTTATTAAAAATTCCAGGGGCAAAATGGATTTTGACTTTATTGTTTAAATCGAACTCTCAGCCCACCGAAGTTTTTGGAATTCAATTCCCAAATAAAGTTGGTTTAGCTGCTGGATTTGATAAAAATGCAAAATACTTACAAGTCATGAAAACCTTAGGCTTTGGACATGTTGAAATAGGAACTGTTACACCATTAGCCCAAGCAGGAAATGACCAACCAAGATTATTCAGATTAGTAAAAGACCAAGCTATAATTAATCGCATGGGATTTAATAACGATGGCGCTGATACCATTGTAGAGCGATTAAAAAATCGACCTAAAAACTTGATAGTAGGCGGAAACATTGGCAAAAACAAAATCACACCCAATGATGAAGCAATAAATGATTATAAAATATGTTTCAATAAATTGTATCCTTATGTCGATTATTTCACTGTGAATGTTAGCAGTCCTAATACTCCTGGATTAAGAGAATTACAAGATAAAAAACCTTTGATGGAAATATTAAACTCATTAGTTGAAATCAGAAAAGCAAAAGTAAATAACAATGAAAAATCTCTTCCAATTTTATTAAAAATTGCTCCTGATTTAACTATTGAACAATTGGATGATATTGTCAGCTTAACCCTAGAAACCAAAATAGATGGCATAGTAGCTACAAACACCACTATAAGCAGAGAGGGATTAAAAACGAGTGTTGAAGAAATTGCCAAAATTGGAATGGGTGGCCTGAGCGGAAAACCTGTTAAAGAAAAATCAGATGAAGTACTTGCCTATTTAAATCAAAAATTTGAAGGCAAAGTTCCTCTTATTGGTGTTGGTGGAATCTTTAATCAACAAGATGCTAAAGACAAATTTAATAATGGTGCTAAACTAGTTCAATTATACAGTGGATTCATCTATCAAGGACCATCATTAATCAAAGAAATAAACAAGCATTAATATCATTATTTTTTTAATGTAACATTCATCACATTTTAATTCATTTTTTAATTCCAATTTTGCAGTGAGAATTTCTAAATTCATTAAAAAAAACAAACCATGAGCAAATCAATTCAAATTACATCTTTACTTTCTATCTTTATTTTATTTTTAGTTTCATGTGGAGGCAACAAAACAAACGAATCTAAAACACAAAATGAAAAACCAACTTCAATGGTAACAGATGCTCCTAGTCCGTTGGAACAAAAAATCAGTGCTGGAAAAACCATTTATGAAAATGTGTGTAAAGCTTGTCATCAAGCAGATGGCAAAGGGCTTCCTAAAGCATTTCCTCCTTTAGCTCAATCTGACTATTTACAAGCTGATATCAATAGAGCCATTGCAGGTGTTGTTAATGGTTTGTCTGGTGAAATCATTGTGAATGGCGAAAAATTCAACCAAATAATGCCTAAATCCACATTAAATGATGAAGAAATCGCAGCTGTTTTTACTTATGTATTATCTAATTTTGGCAATAAAGGTGGAGAAGTTCAACCTGAACAAGTGAAAGTTTTAAGAAAATAAAAAAAAATTAAACTCCATTAAACCTTTTCAAAATTAATTAGTCTTAGAATTAAATAAACAAACATTTAAATCATGAAAAAATCTATTTTAATCCTCGCAACAGCTTTGTTTGCTGTAGTTAGTTTCGCTCAAACAACTAAAAAAACTCCAGAAGAAATTGCAACCAAAAGATCTGAAAAACTAAAAACTGAACTGGGTTTATCAGACGATCAAAAAACCAAAGTGCACACTGCCATTGTTGAAACAGTAACCAAAGTAAGGGAAATTAAAGCTAAATACCCTAACGACAAAAAGGCAGCAGCTAAGGAAATAAAAGTAGTTAGAGAGAACTACAAAACAACCATGAAAGGTATTCTTACTGCGGATCAATTCACTAAATGGGAAACTTCTGTAAAAAACAAAAAAGATAAAGTAAAAGCTAAAAAGAAAGCAAAAAAAGAAGCTGAACAAAAAACAGAAGAAACAGATGAAGATGAAGAAGGTCTATAATCATTACACCAATTAACACAACCATAACAAAAGAAGGAGATTAAACATCTCCTTTTTTTATGTTCAATCCATAATACGCTTTAACCCAGAATCCGCATTAGAATTCTATTCCAAATAAAAAATGCTGCAAACTTCAGTATCCCATCATTTAAAAATTAAGTGTTGACTTTAATGTATTAATTCCCGACTTACTCACGGGTAATTTAACCCCATTTTTCAATTGTACAAAATAAGACGAATTTTCGTTGATGATTTTTTCAAAAAACTTCATATTCATTAAATAA
Source organism: uncultured Flavobacteriaceae bacterium (assembly GCA_964450355.1). Lineage (GTDB taxonomy): Bacteria > Bacteroidota > Bacteroidia > NS11-12g > UBA955 > CAYVDH01. The sequence continues at coordinate 1,383 of CAYVDH010000096.1, read as the reverse complement.
CCACGATGGATTCTAATGAATTTAGGAGCGAGTATTGATTCAAAATAAGTCATAGTTTTCTTTTTTAGGTAACACTTGTCCCCAGTATGAATTTTAACATAATCATCATAACTTTCTATGTGATGAATATCTTCTGTCAAAATGATTTTTATTTCGTTCTGATGTTTTAACACTATTCTCTTATTTTCATCAGGTTGTATTTGATTATCTTTTATGTAATTTTGAATTAGATTTACATGGTTATTTTTCTTAGCTTTTTCTATTGCTGTATCAAATCTTTCCTGACTGAAAGGTTTTAATAAATAATCTATAGCATTTACTTCAAAAGCTTTCAATGCAAACTCATCATAAGCTGTTGTAAAAATTACAATTGGCGTAAAGTCTAATAATTCTAACAATTCAAAACCATTGATTTTTGGCATTTGAATATCTAAAAAAATTAAATCCGGCTGATTACTAGCCATAAATTTTAGGGCTTCAAATCCATCGCTACACTCTCCTATAATCCCTATATCTTTATGTTTTTGTAAATACTCTTTTACAATTGAGCGTGCTAAAAGTTCATCATCTATAATCAATGCTTTCATTCTACTTTATTGTGGTATTATAATTTTAGCTTTAAAAAATTGATCGTCAACTTCAGTGTTCAATAAATCCATTCTATTGTACAAAAGGTACAATCTTCTTTTAAGAGAATTCAATCCAAAACCTTCACCTTTGAATTGATTTTGACTCTCATTATCAAAAGGATTGCATACTTCTATATACAAATCATCTTTTATCAAACCTGCTTCTATTTTAATATTCACTTCTCCTAATGTTTGATACAAACCATATTTTATGGCATTTTCTATCAATGGCTGTAAAAGTTGATGTGGTATTTTTTTTTCTAAGCACACTTCATCCATTTTTAAATCTGTTGTTAAACGGTTTCCAAATCTCACTTTTTCTATTTCTAAATACAATTCAATGCTTTTAATTTCATCTTTTAAATCCACTAAATTATTTTCTTTATTTTTAAGTGTGGAACGCAAATAATCCGACAATTGCTGTATCATTTGCCTTGCTTTGTTGGGCTTAAAAGCTGTCAAAGCGTTTATAGAATTCAAACTGTTAAATAAAAAATGTGGCTGTAGTTGCTGCTTTAAACTGTCGAGCTCTGCCTCCTTTTGAGTTTTAATAATTTCATTTAGTCTGTTGTTGTCATGATTTTGCTCAATAGTATTTTGTCGCATCCACAGTAATATGACTGTCATTAAAATCAATAACCATGAAATTAAGATTTTAATTTTATAAAAAGAGTCTATGTAAATTAAATACAATTCATCAAACTCATTTAAATTTTTCTTTGCATAATCAGCAGCATCTCGTTTCCAAGCATCA
>CAYVDH010000095.1:0-13109 GCA_964450355.1 uncultured Flavobacteriaceae bacterium | reverse complement strand
TGGAGAAGTAATTGAAGATGAATCTAAAAAAGCTATAGCAGTTATTTCAGGAAATGGAACTACAATGAAAGATATATTGCTGAGTGGTGGTATTTCTAATTGTGAAATTGTAGGTACAAATGGGTTACAAATGATGGCTGATTCTATTGGTTTAGATTTTTCTAAAGAAAGAAATTTTGCTTCAATTGAATTTCCTGAAAATTATGCAGGTGAAACAAGTGAATTGTGGAGAGGATTTTATATTAAAACATTCGCATTAACCTTGCCAGATAAATGGAAAAATGCATCTGCAACGGAAAACATAGAAATTGAGGCTGAAAATGTTATAATTGATGATTTTGGAATTACAACCGACATTTCAATAATAAATGTAATACCATTAAACAATGTAAAAATTGCTAATTTTAGTGCAAGCATAGATACTATTCAAGTTTCTATAATTGCAAGTTCTTTAGAAAGTGGTAAAGCTAGCGGTCTTTTAGTATTACCTATTAGCCAAAATACTATAGCAAATACACTAAAATATTCTGCTAGTTTTTCACAGGTTGAGGTTGGAAATTTGTTTCAAATTGTAATTAATCCATACCAAGATATTCAAGCAGATGTTTTCAGAGGAAAAATGACTATTAATGAAACATCCAATATTCTTCTGAAATTTCTGCCCAATGCTATCAATGCGGATGTGTGTTTAAATGGAAATTTTCATTGGGATAATCCAAATTTAGCTAGTTCTTCTTCGTCAAGTTCAACAGGTGAAATAACAACTAATTCTTCAGGTGCTGTAGGTGTTAAAATTGATATTGAGTTTGAAAATGTAAAGCTATTATACACTTACATAAAAAGTGCAGACTTACATAATATGAATTTTAATATTGGTCATTGGAGTTTTGCAAGTCCTCAAAAGCGATTTGCTCATTTTCCTGTAACCATTAAAGGCGTTAGATATAAATCTTTAAGTACAGGTTCTTCAGGAGCTAGCACTGAAGTGGAATTGGTGAGAGGTGCAATTATTTTTGATGTAATTATAAATTTAACGGAATCAATAGGAGGTAAATGTGCTTTTGGACCTGTATTCTCTATGGGGTTTGATAAAAGTAGCTATGAATTTAAACCTCATTTTATTGGATTTATGACTGATTCTGCCCACATAGATGCTAATCTGGCAGCCGTGAAATTATCTGGTACTTTGGTAATGTTTGACAATGACCCTAAGTTCGGAAATGGATTTTTAGCAACTTTGAAAGTTATGTTTACCGCTGTTAAATTTCAAATTAATGCATTGGTTCAATTTGGTAACACTTCATATGGGAGTAGCGAGATGTACAGATATTGGCGATGTGAGGCAGATGTTATGCTACCTGTTGGAGTTCCATTTTTAACAGGGGTTGGTTTTTATGGTTTTGGAGGTGGTGCTTATTATAACATGACCGCCAAGACAAAAACAAGTATTGCCAATCCTGGAAATGAAACATTTACTTTCGAGCCCCAAAAAAGCAATTTGGGATTTATGATTAAAGCTACAATTGCTACAATGCCTAAATTTGAAACATTTAATGCAGATGTAACAGTTTTAGCAGAATTCAACTATGTAACCCAAGGAATAATAAAATTAGGGTTTTTAGGTAATTTTTGGGTAGCTGCTGAACTTGCAAAACGAGATAAGGCCATGGTTAAGGGTTCGGTGGCTGTAGATTATAATTTCACAACAAAAATATTTAATATGGTAGCAGGTGTATCGCTTAATGTGTATCCTGGAGAAGCTATAATTACAACGCCATCACCCATAAATCTTGCGTTATATATTGATGGTATTAATAATAAATGGTATTTTAAAAGTGGAACTCCTAATAGTCTTAATTATGTAAATATTTATACAGTCAGTTCCTATTCCTATTTTATGTTTGGAAATTATTTAAATCCAGATGTCCCTTCTGGTTTTACTAATGGTTTTGTAAGCAGATATTCAACGGCAGTAGGAAATAGCCCCAGTTTTAGTGGCAATGTTGGAAGTGGTGGTGTTGGCCCTGCTACAACAAGTGGTAAAGGATTTGCCGCAGGGGTTGGTTTTAAATTTAGTGGAGGAGTAAATCAAGATTTAGGCTCTGGATTATGTAGAAAATGGTCGGCTTATGCAAACTATTGGGCAGGAGCCGAAGTGGACATAGCATTTTTAGAATACACAGCTTGTGGTAGTAGGGCAGAATGGGGAATTAATTCATATAGAATGAATGGCGCTTTAGGGATGTATGCTAGCGTAACAGCTGGGATATCAGGTCAAAGTTTTCGTCCTAAACTTTGTTCAGACAAAAACTATGCATTATTGACACTGAGATGTGGTGCATGGGTTACGGGTTCATTTCCAAAGCCTGTCTATGCAGAAGGAAGAGTTGAGGGCAGAATTTCTGCATTTGATGATTTAGTTTCTTGTGATTTTTCACAAGGTTTTACTTATGGGGAGCAATGCACATCAGGGTCGGTTTCTGTTGATACAGATGAACCAGCTCAGGATAAGGCGGCAGATTATAAAAATAGTTTAATACAATACATAGCACCAAATCAAAGATATAACTTTAGTAGAACACAACCCATTAATGTTAAATATTCGCTTACACCCAATTTGGCCTTTGATGTAGCAGAAAACCAAGGAGATGGAACAATTAAAAATAGAACTTTCAGAATGTCGAGAACATATACACTTAACATGCAAGATAGTGCAACGGGTGTTTGGAATAATGTTCCAATGTTAAATGAAAAATTAAATATTTCTGGAGATTATCAATACTTTATTGGAATTACAACGGCTTCCTCATCAATTTCTAGTGCTTCAGCATTTTCTGTTGGTTCAGGTTCAACTTTAGGTTCTAGTGTGCATGGCACTGCTACTGTGTCCTATGGTGCAGCAGCCCATGCATCAACAATTGTTCTTCCAACTCGAGGAACTACTCTTGTGTCTCATTCAGGTACCATATTGTCCAGTTCATTAGATCCTGTAATTCCTCCACCACCAGTACCCAATTATCCGAACCCTACTCCAGAACCTACAAATTCATTAGTAAATAATAGAGAATACAAATTTATAGTAACAGCCACTCTGCAAGAACTAATTGGCGGAGTATGGGTAAATGCTACAACTAAAACGGGTTCAGCTATTACAGAATCAAGAACAATGTTATTTAGAACAAGTCCTAGGCCTATAGTTGTATTAAGTTCAGGTGCTGCGGAAGGCACTTCTGTTCATTAATTAAAATTAAAAATCATGCGAAAAATCATCATAAAAACAATAATTTCTCTAGTGCTTTTCATAGTTTTTGCCAATGTTAGGGCTCAAAACAAACCAGCCAATTGTAAAATTGCACTAATTGGTAGATACAAAAATAATTTGAACGAATTGCGATGGATGCCAGATAACAAATCAATATTGCAACTTGGTTTTACAAATTCTTATACTATTGAAAGAAGTGATTCTGGTAAAAATAATTTTATTAAATTGGGTGAAATTAAACCTTATACCATGGTGCAATGGGATTCTTTAATTTCAAATGAGATTATAGAAGAAACTAAAACTAATTTAGAAATTGCCAGAGATTTTCTCTTTGACGAAAGTGAAAAAGAAAAAAACGCTATAAATTTAGAAGGTGGCATTGCAGCATTGCAAAAACAAAAAAGCAAAGAAGATTTTGTTTACACGGTGTTTGTTTTAACGGCCATGAGCAATTCAAAAGTAGCCATGGCATTAGGCTTAGGTTATTTGGATAATTCCATAAATCCAGATAAAAAATATACTTATAAAATAATATTAAATGCTTCTTCCAATATTTATCATATAGAAAAAGGGACAGTTAATATCCATTCTATAGAAGACAAAAATAAATATAAAAACCAAGTATTTGTATATCCTGGCGATAGAAAACTTAGTTTTGGATGGGCAAGCCAAAAGGAACTTTCTGGATTTTTTGTTGAAAGGGCTGCACCTGGTGAATCAACTTTTAAACCATTAAATTCAGTGCCTTTTTATGCTTCTGCTGGAATTGGATACAAAGGATTAACTAATGGGGCATATGAAGATGATTCATTAATCAATTATAAAACATACAGCTATAGGTTTTATGGAAAAAACTCTTTTGGCGATAAAATACTATTTTCGGAAGTAATTGGTATGCCAAGAGATTTAACACCGCCCAATGACCCTATCTTAGCTCAACCTAAACATACAAAACCACGTGAAGTTAAATTGAGTTGGGAAATTTATGGTGATTTGTCAGATTTGAGAGGATTTATTGTGGCTTTATCCAATACAGAAGGCGGAAAATACACTGTGTTAAATAAAACATTGCTTTCGAAAACAGCAAGAACTTTTACCGATACATCTTTTAAAGCCAATGGTAATAATTATTACAAAGTGTATGCAATAGATACTGCTGGCAACATGAGTGTTTCATATTCTGCTTATGTAGCATTAATTGATAGTACTCCTCCAGCAAAACCTGAAATTTTAAAGGCATTAATTGATTCAAATGGGGTAGTGACTTTACATATCAAAAAAGGGAAAGAAGAAGATTTAAAAGGGTATCAAATTTTTACTTCAAATAGCAAAGAACACGAATTTTCAGTTATTGAAGAATCTTATAAAGAAGATGCAGAAGATACAACGCCAATAAAATTAATAATAATTGATACAGTTAGTTTAAATTCATTAACACCTAAAATATTTTATCGAATTAAAGCTTTGGATTTCAATTTTAATCAGTCTGTATTTTCAGAAATAAAAGAGGTTAAACGTCCAGATACTATTCCGCCAGTTACACCTGTATTCAGGGATGTTAAGGTTTATTCAAATCAAGTAAAATTAGTTTTTGCATTAAGTAGTAGTCAAGATGTTGTGAGTCATATTTTATATCGCAAAACAGATTTAAAAAAAGATTGGGAAATTTATGCTTCTATTGATTCGATTTCACAAACTTTCACAGATACATCTGTAAAACAGGGTGTAATGTATTATTATACACTTCGAGCTCAAGATGATTCCAAATTGTATTCAGCTTATGCCCAAGCAGTGCAAGGTAAGCCTTATGACAATGGGGTGCGTCCACCTATAGAAAATTTGAAAGGAGAAAAGGTGAAAGAAGGTATTAAAATTACATGGACTTATCCAATTCTACAATCTAATGGTGTAAAATATGAGATTTATAAATTGGATGCCAATGGGAAATTAAAGCTTCTGGATGTAATTAATGATCATTATTATATAGATACAAAAATTGAAGTAAATAATACTTATCAAATAAGAGTTGTTACCAATGATGGAGGTCATTCAAAATTGAGTAGTAAGCTTGTTGTTACTAATAAATAAAAAATAAATAGTATGCTGAATATAAGTATTCGTTGCAGTTTGTTTTTTGGATTCAACCTTAAAGAAAATACCTACAAAGGGGTAAAGAAATAAAAATTTAAACCAAGTGATTTGCAATAATTAAAAACAAAAAAAATAAAATGAAACAAAAATTACATTTACTCATTTTACTCTTCCTTTTTTCTATAGGAAGTGTAATGGCTCAAAGCATTCAGGTGCTAATGAGCCCAAAACCATCGCCATATATAAGCGATTGGCAGCTACAAACAGAAACCATTAAACTGATTATTTCTAATACATCACAAAATGTGATTGTTGTTAAAATTAAAACAGAATTATTAGATGGATCAAGTTCTGTAATTGCTGCTACCGATGCAGTAAAAATGCCAGAACTAGAAGTCTCTCCTGGTGTAAACACGTACGATGCTTCAGAAGTTTTTCCATTATCTGCAATTAATTACACTGGCAAAGCGCAAAACACAATCGCAAAAACTGGTCGTATCCCTGATGATAATTACCAATTGTGTGTGGCTTTAACATCGCCTCAAACTGGTCAAGTCATTGGTACATCAGGAACAGTTTGTAAAACTTTTGCAATAACTGCTTTTCAAGCACCTACTTTAATTAATCCAATTAATAATCAAGAAATTGCTGAAATTGGTATTAAAGGTATTGTATTTAGATGGACGCCAATTATTCCAAAACCAAGAGACCCTGTAACATATCGTTTACAAGTTTGGGAAGTGTTAGAAGGTCAAACTCCTATGATTGCTTTAAGAACCAATCAACCCATTGTAGAAAAAGATTGCAAAGAAATATTGCAAACACAATGGCCCATAGACAATGCCTTGCCAGAAGCAGGTAAAAAATACGTATGGACCATTACACCTTTGGATGGTGAAGATAGAAAATTAGTAGATGGTAGTGGAATGAGTGAACCATTTAGTTTTAGTATATTATCAAACCAAACTAACTTATCGGTCATTCAATTAATTGAACCATTAAATGGAATAAAATTATCTGCAGAAGAAGTAAATAATATCACTTTTAGATGGACACCAATTATTCCCAAACCAAGAGATCCTGTTATTTATAGACTAAAAGTTTGGCAATTGATACAAGGTCAAAACAGTGCAGAGGCTATGCGAACTAATAAGCCTATAGTAACTAAAGATGTTGTTGATGTTACTGAATGTAAAATTAAAGAAAAAATCACATTTCCTCCTAATTGTATTTGGCAAGTGGAGGCATTGGATGAAAAGGGTAGTGTATTAGGTAAGAGTGAACCATCAACATTAAGTATTTCTAATTTAAAAACAATCCCTCTAATTTCACCTGCTAACAATGAAATTGTTCAAATTAAAACAGATGGCAGCTCAGTAAATTTTAATTGGCATCCTTGTCACCCACCACCACCATGCAACAGAAATTTCACATTGCAGGTTTGGGCAATTTCAGATGGTCAAACGGCAGAAGATGCTGTAAAAAACAACAAGGTTTTGGTTGAAAAAACTACCAAAGAATTATCTCTAAGTTTATCATCAGATATTTTTTGCAATCCGCCAAAATTGCCTTGCGCACAAAATGGATTGGTTTGGAGAGTAAGAGCTGTAGATCAAGGCGGAAATCCAGAAGGTGAATCACAACTTCAAACTTTCTATCTCAATTCAGCTGGTTTAAAAACCATACCCCTAATTTCACCTGCTAACAATGAAATTGTTCAAATTAAAACAGATGGCAGCTCAGTAAATTTTAATTGGCATCCTTGTCACCCACCACCACCATGCAACAGAAATTTCACATTGCAGGTTTGGGCAATTTCAGATGGTCAAACGGCAGAAGATGCTGTAAAAAACAACAAGGTTTTGGTTGAAAAAACTACCAAAGAATTATCTCTAAGTTTATCATCAGATATTTTTTGCAATCCACCAAAATTGCCTTGCCCACAAAATGGATTGGTTTGGAGAGTAAGAGCTGTAGATCAAGGCGGAAATCTAGAAGGTGAATCACAACTTCAAACTTTCTATCTCAATTCAGCTGGTTGTGGTACAAATTCTGCAACTATTGAAATGATTTGTGATAAAATTGTAGAAGGAGTTCAAACTTATAAAGTTACAATCAATTTTAACAATGTTGCATCTGGAGCTGTTCAAACTTGTGCTACAATAATGAATGCAATTACATCTCCAACTGGTGTTTTGTCAAGTATAACAAGCCTTCCAGCTACAATTCCAGCGAATGGAAATGTGGTAGTAAGTTTTATTTATGTTCCAAATACATCCTCAGCAGCCACTGCTGATTTTCTGTTTAAAGGTATTTGGCAAGATGGAAATAGCAATTCAAGTAATTTTAGTAAATTAAACAACAAATTGCCAATTTGTCAACCAAAAGAATGTTGCCCTGGAAAATGGAGCAAAAACATTGATGAATCAACTGGAAAACCAATTGGACATCTTGCCAATTTAGGCACTTTTAAATGCGATGAAAAACGCAAGTTTACTTTCTGTTATGATTGCCCCAAAGATTGTGGTGAATCTAAAATTAAATATGAAATTCTAGATGAATCAAAAAATATTGTAACTGCTTTAACTATAGATGCAACTAATTGTGCCACAACTGCGGTAACATTCCCAAGTATTTCTGGAATATATGAGCTGCGAGTAAGTGGCTTGTGCGATGGAAAAGTTTGTAATTGGTTGAGATATCCATTCACTGTGGAATGTAAGCAAAAACCAACAGAATGTTGCAAAAACTCAACCATAAAATCAGTAGATATTACAAATTCGTTGGGTACATTGGTTAAAAGTTTGGATATGGTAAATTGTAAAAATGATACCTTTAAAATTAGCCCTAATTTTAGAAACTGTGATCAATATTATTTGTTTTCTACAAACGGAGTTTGCGGTAATAATTGCAAAATAAAAACTATTTATACTGTAAGTCATGCAACTTTTGGCAGTATAGCCAGCATAGATAATACATCAATTTCTGCGGCCTCACCAAGTGGATTATATACTGTAAAAGTGGATTTTTATTGTGGTGAACAATTGTGTAAAACATGTACTTTTTATATTTTAAAAGAATGTAATATACAGACGCCAGATTGTTGTAAAGGCGGTAAATGGATTTCTCCTTTCCTTACAGCACCTGCACCAACACAAGAAAATAAGTTAGATTATGTAATTATAAATGATCCGTCAATAGGAAGTATTTGTGGCAAGGATTTACAAAATGTAAAATGCAATTCGTATATCAATTTTAGATATGCCTACCAATGTGCTATTAATACTAATTGCAAGGCTACAATTACTTATGTTTTCAAAAATAGTAAAACAAAAGAAGTACTAAATACTTTTTCAAATATAGAAAACAGTAGAAATTTAGCATTTTTAACACCAAATGTTTCAGGGTATTATTGCATGACAGCATATGCTAAATGTGGCGAAACAATTTGTGATAGTTGTACTGTTTGTTTTAAATTAGATTGCCCACCACCAGTAGATTGTTGCAAAAACAGTGCACAAAAAGATCCAAGTATTTATGATGCAGTTACAGGAGTAAAAGTATTTGATTTAAAATGTGCTCAACCCTCCGTTTTCAGAATTAACAATGCATTAAAAAATTGTGACAAGGATTTTGTTGTAAAAGCAAGTGCTAGTTGTGCCCAAAATGCAGCATGTCAATCAAAGATTGGATTTAAACTTACAGGCTCAAGTTATACTAATTTTGGCATTGGAAGTATCAATATTCCTGCAACATTACCCAATGGAAATTATATATTAAATGTAGATTATTATTGTGGAAATACCATTTGCAAATCATGCAAATTTGAAATTGTAAAAGATTGCAAAAAAGATACAATACCTAAAAATTGCTGTGAAAATAGCAGTTGGGGTAAAGTATATTATCAAAAAGAAAAAGCGTATGTAAATCTCAGTCCCAAAGGAGGTCACTTAGGAACATTCAATTGCAAAACTTTGTTACCCATAACTGCAAATTACAACTGTGCGCCTGGATGTGGCCCTGCTCAAATAAAGTATATTATACTGCAAAACCTTAATCCAGTTGTTCCATCACAAACACTGCCTTCAGGTTCCACATTTAATTTAATCATTCCAACAAATACTAGTACAAATTACAATTTATATATTTTAGCCATATGCAATGGAGTAGAATGTGCTGTTGGTGAATATACGTTTAATGTTGATTGTCCTTCAGACTCTGCTTGCTGCGGTGGTCCAGATTGGAAAGTGAAAGAAATTTTACTTACCAATGGTTGGGGATCCATGCCACAATGCGGCTCTACCTTGGGAACTTACAAATGCAAAGTTCCAAAAAGCTTTAAATTCTGCTACGATTGTAAACAAGGATGTGGACCTTCGAAAATAAAATATGAAGTAAAAAATGTTTCAACGGGATTGCCAGAATTTACAACTGTTGTTAGCAATTGCACATCGGTTTCAATACCAATGACCTACGCTAATGGAACTTATCAACTCGATGTTTCTGCCATTTGTGGTGATAAAGTATGCGCCAAATGCAGTTATAGTTTTAAAATTGAATGCCCTGCCAATTGTTGCGATAGTAGCTACTGGGGAAGACAACCTGAAATTGTAAATACATCAACTGGTGCAGTTGTAAAATCTATTAACTGCGATATTTTTGAAACCTATTATATCAATAAAGCAAATAGAAACTGTGATATACCGATGTTAATTAGAGGATTTTTCCGATGTAATCCTAATTTGAATAATTGTAGTGGTATTACTCAAATTAAACTTATCAATAGTATTGGTAGTTCAGTATATTCTTCAATGACTGGTGGACTTATTATCCCTGCAAGTTTGCCAAATGGTGTTTATACTTTAATTTTAGATGGAATCTGTGATAATGTCATTTGTAAAACTTGTAAAATTAAAATTATTAAAGATTGTGATAGTATGTCTGATTGCTGCAAAGGTGGCAAATGGGAAAACAAAACCTATGGCATTTCAGCACCTTTAATTAAAACGGCACCTGTAAGTATAGAATGTAATAAGGATTATTCCGTAGAATGTATTAAAGATGGAAAACTTACTTTTAATGCAAATTATAATTGCGGAAATCGTGAATGTAAAAAAGATGTATTTGTAAAAATAGTTTCTGAATTTGATGTAGAAGTCACCAATTCTTCAGTTCCTTACACCATGGATTTAGCAGGTGCTTATGGAGAATTTACTATAATGTATTATGCAAAATGTGGAGATAAAATTTGCGATTCATGTCAATTTGTTGTTAAAGTTAAACCATGCCCTCCACCTAATTGCTGTAAGGGTACTAGTTGGATTAGTAAATCCATCAGTTGGCCAGGAATTAAAGATAAGGTTGAATTATTTGAAGAAGGAACATTGGATGGAGCAAAAAAAATGCTACCTCCAGGTGGTAGTGGAAGCGCAGATCCTTCCGGTTCTGTAGGTTTGCCACCAACTTCAATAAATGTTGAATGTGCAACAGGTTATACCCTTTCTCAATATGGTAAATATACCTTTAATGCCAACTATGATTGCGGAACAAACAAAGAATGTGCAAAATCTGTAAAGGTAAAAATTACAGGAATTGGATACAGTGGTTATGATGGAACTTTCCCAGTGCCATATACCCAAACATTCAATTTAGCAGGCAATTATAAAATTGAATACATTGCTTACTGCGGTGGACAAGAATGTGGCAAATGCGAATACAGTCTATTAATAGAAAAAAATTGTTGTGCTAATACAAAATGGATTGATGCCAAATACCAAATAGTAAATAAGAAAGCAGATGGGACATGGATTTGGGAGCCAGGTGTAAATTCTATTGGCAATAGTATTCCAACTTTAAAAGCAGATTTGGGTATAGATATTTCAGGATTGAATTACCAATGCAGCGATCAAAAAGGATGTACGGTTCAATATATTGTTCGAAGAAAAAATTTAACTACAGGTAATCTTGTATATCCTGATGAAATAATGCCATTAGGGCAAAACACGACTAGTGTTTATTCTAAGCCATTTCCTCAAATGATATACATTTGGGCTGAATGTGGCGGACAAAGATGCGGTTCACCAATTATGTTTAAAGTGGAGTGTTTGAATAAAGATTGTGAGCCATGTAAAGGCAAAAAATCATTAAATATTAATACAGGAATTGATGCTAGCGGTGCAGTATTGACCAGTAATATTGCAGATCCATTTTGGATTACTTCATATATTTATCCAACTATATCTTCAGTATTTACTTTACCTGCTACTAGCTTATTGTTAACCCCTACTTTTAATCAAACTAAAGTTCCAGGCAACCACACTTTTTTACGAGATTTTTATGTTTGTAGTCCAGGAAGTTTTACAGTTTCCGGAAAAGTAAGGTGCGACAATCAGTTAATAAAATTAGAAATTATTGATGCCTCTTCAAATCCAATTTGGGTATTTACTGGAATTCCAACGGCTGGAGACAATTTAACAGTTTCTGCTAATTTTAATAAAACCCTAAATTTAAGTACAGGCAAATACAGCATAAGAGCACAATATAGGAATAGAAATGCCTCTGAAAGTGAAGGGGGGTACGCAACCATTGGATGGTTTGAATTACAAGGAACTATCACAAGCTCAAATGGAGGTGTTAGTAATAACAAAGAAAGTTGTTGTGAAACGGCTGGTAATGGTACAGGCTCAACTGGCTATATAAATGAAGAATCAGCCATATTAAATCCAAATTTGGATTTACATTTACGATCATCTACAGATACTTGTGGTGATGAAGGGTCAGTATATTATTCAACCGATCTTAATAATTTACTCGCTAATCAATTGGTTGGAAATACCTTAAATTTTGAATATGGAAAAACAATACATGTTAGTTTGCCGCATACTTGTGGTGGGTCAGATTGTTCCGTTCAGTACATTATTGGTCAAGAATTTAATGGAATGCCCTCTAGTTATTCTGAAACATTATTGACTCCTCCAAATACAAATTTCCCTTATGGACTTTTATGGACAAAACAATTTCATGGAAAAGTCAAAATTAAAGTATTTTGTTGTGGCAAATTATGTTTTATTAAAGAAATTATAATGAATCCTATTTATCCTAATTCAGCAATTATGACAAATACTGAAATGTGCAGCACATACAATGCAATCATTCCAAATCCAGTTGCTCTTTATGCCAATCCTTGCTATGAAACAAAGAAAACAGTTAAAAATTTTTGTTTGCAAGCTGGTCAAAGTCTTGGAGGAGATTGTAATTGCGCATGTGCTGATGGTGGTTGCAATTCTTTTTGCGGCATGACAGTAACTACTACTCAAGTTGAAGTGCCCTGCCCAACAGCAGCACCTAGTGGAACGGTTGGGGTTTCCAAAAACACAAGATATTATATTTATACTGATACTCCTGCTACAGGTGAATTAACTTTAACCGAAATTAAAAATCTCATCAATAAAATAATTCCTAATCTAAAAACCGATTTTATAGCATTGACTGAATATAACGGTACAATTGTTTTATTAGCTTCAGGTATGGTTAATGAGGAATATGTTACACTTAATTTTTTCCTTAACAAAGAAAATGATAATTTATTATTTGGGGAATATGCAAAAGTAATGGGTTCAAAAGATGCTAGTGTTATTGAAAATAAAATTAATAAAGCGCAATTAAAAAAACACGACTATGTAGGTCATGTAACATTACTTAGATAAAATATAATAATAAATAATATCATAAATCTCTCTTCAATTAATTGGAGAGA
>CAYVDH010000094.1:0-13442 GCA_964450355.1 uncultured Flavobacteriaceae bacterium | reverse complement strand
GTTCATTTTGATTTGTTTCATTAATTGTCATTTTTTTGTCAAAAAATTGAAAACCCTTGCCTCCTTCAACCATTAAATGATTTGAAATGTAATTTTTGTTCAAATTTACTTTAACTATTTCTTTGACTCCTTTTTGCCAAAAGTTTGGTTCTAAATAAAATTTAATACTTGCTTTATTTTCTAAAAACCCAGAATCAGAAATTAAAAATACTTTTTTCCCTATTATGCATGTAAACACATCGTGTCCTTTTATTTTATGAACAGTCATTATTCTTTGACTTTTTTGTTTTATGCCTCTATAACTAAATGATGTACTAATCATTAATACAACCATTAAAACAACAAAAAACTGCCATTTTCTTCTGTGAATTACATACGAAGCTATGATAAAAATCAAAGCATATAATAGAATCAACTCCATAAAAGTAAAGTATAGCCCATTCATGTAGGAATTGGGTAAATTATCTATTTTAACTACCAACCAATTATTAAATTCAATCAAACCAATAAGTAATTTGCCAAGGTATAGTGATATAGTACTGAAATAACTTACAGATAACAACAACAATAAACCCATTAAAATCAAACTAGTTAAAGGAATAATTAACAAATTAGAAAGCATAAAATAATTTGGAAACTGATGAAAATAATAAATACTAATTGGAAAAGTAAACAATTGTGCAGCAATACTAACCGATAAAACTCCCCAAATGTATTTATCTATCCAGTATTTTGGATGGTAAAGTTTGTCAATTAATGGTTGTATAAACACTATTCCAATGACGGCCAAATACGACAATTGAAAGCCTACATCTACTACATAATAAGGATTAAATAAGAGCAAGAAAAATGCACTTGAAAAAATGTTGTTATAGATGTTAGTTCTATACTTAAATAATTTACCAACATTAATGAATGTAAACATTACAGAAGCTCTCAATACTGAAGACGAAAGCCCTGTTATGAATGCATAACTCCATATACCAATCAAAATAATCAGTACTTGTAAGTATTCACCCCTTTTATTTCGTGATAATGGAAGGGTTAAAAATGACAATACCATGAATATCAATGCAGAATGTAAACCACTTACTGCTAATACATGCAATGTACCTGTTCTTGAAAAAGCAGAAACTATCTCAGGGTCAAGATCGTCTTTATAACCCAACAACAAGGCTTCTGCTACTCCTAATTCATTCTTACTGGTTAAGTATGTTTTTAAAATCTGTAAACATTTATCTCTAAATTCCGTAGCAAAAGAAAACAAAGTGGCATTTGGTTTTACTTGCTTTAAGAAATTTGTTGAATCAATAAATTGCTGAAAATGAATATTTTGATAAGATAAGTATTGCTTATAATCAAATTCACCTGGATTGCAAGCTTCATTAATTGCTATCAAATTGGAATGTATAAGGTATCTTTCTCCAATTTTAGGTTTATTTTTAAATGTATTTTTTTTAAAATAAGTCAGGATTTTACCTTTAACTTTTATGTGCTTTTCTGATGAATCAATTCTCCAAATTACCTCTGAATATGCCCTGTAAAATTTTTCTTTTTCTACTACCGATTCTTTAATTTCAATTAAAATGATATTGGCATGAATGACACTTTCTTGAATTGAATACTTGCTGTTTTGATGATTAAAAAGGTACAACCTTAAAAATCCTAATTGAAGAAAAATGAGAAAAACAATGCAACCCTGCCACGTTGTTCTGTATAACTTTTTGTATTTATTGTAAACCAAAAAGGATACAAAAACAGTAATACTCAATATGAAAGATACGATTAAAATTTCAAATCGTATAGGGGTATAAATGGATAAAAATATGCCTAATACAAAAGGAATTAAAACCCTAGCAAACGGTATAACATGCCAACTAAACATGAATTTTTTTTAATTCATGTACCTACGCTTAATCAATAGCATCATGTCCATCACCAACTTTTCATTTTCTTGCCATGCTGGAGTTTCTGTAAAGTTTGTTTCAGTATATGTCATGGCATTTTGAAAAGAACCAGCATTTTCTATTTGTTTGATATAATCTTTATAGGCCTCAGCATTGCCCTCGAACAATTCGTTAATAAATTCAAATTTCTTTCCTATTGAAATGGCTTTTACTAATTCTTTTATAGGTGTTTCTTTTAATTTGTCAGCAATATTAACAACAGGTTGTTGTGTTTTAGCAATTTTTTCGTTGATGTTTATTTTTTCATCATCTTCTTCTTCATTGATTATCAAAGGTTTTTTTGGCTCTGGTTTTTCAATGGGTTTTGGAACATCTACTATGGTTTGAATTGGTTCAGGTTTAATAATCTGTGGTTCTTCTTTAATTTCTTCTTTAACTACAGGTTTAATAGGTTCTTCTTGTATTTCTAATTCTTGTTTTTTAATGATTTTAATTTCAGGAACTTTAGCATCAATTAATTTCTGAACAGATAATTCATTAGCCAAGTTATAAATTTCTATGGCTTTGTTCTTAACATAATCTGAAACAAAGCTGCTACTGAGTTTAGCAGAATCATTTTGAACAAATTCAATTGTTTTTTTTAAAGTCTCTTCTAATAAATATAATTTATCTTGGTGGTTCATGTTATAAAAATACAAATACTTAGCAATAATAATTCAAATTTCTATTATTTATTGTTTTATTTTTTACCTGATGTTAATTTTTAAAAGGGTAAGTTTTCATTTTAAAACAGTTTACAATTCTAATTCTTTATTGGGGTCCCAAAATACCTTTTCGAAATTTTGAATTTGATTATCAATGATGACAATTTGTTCCTTTTCCAGCAATTCTTTCATGGATTCACCCCAAAAATGCGCCTGACCTGTCAGTAAACCTATCCTATTAACAACCCTGTGAGCAGGAATTTTTTCGGGTAAATTATGGCTTTGATTCATCGCCCAACCCACCATTCTACTGGCCGATTTAGCTCCCAAATAGTTAGCAATAGCGCCATAACTTGTTACTCTACCTTGGGGTATTAATTTGACTACTTCGTACACGTTTTCAAAAAAATTCTTATTTGTCATAATTGTGTCAGTAAACTATTTTGGCAAAATTGTTGTCTTATAATTTCACAAAAGAATTCTATTTTTGCTAAAAATACCATGAAAAAAACATTTTTCTTATCCATAACCTTGTTTTCATTTCTGTTTTTGAGTTTAAATTCTCATGCTCAAAACGCAACAAAAGGTAAATCAAATACGACTAAACCAAAACCTAAACCAGTTAAACCAGCAGTAAAACCAGTGCCTAATTCCAATGGAGCTGCCTTTACTTTAGAAGAATTAAAAAAGAATCCTAACAATGTTGGTAGAACTAAAGGGTCGTACAGCATTAAAGTTAAAATTAATGGGTTTAAAAATGTACCCATGTATTTAGCAGATAATTTTGGTGATAAACAATACTTTAGAGATACTTGTTTCTTGGATGCCAATGGTGTTGGTAAATTTACTGGTAGTCCAAAACTTCAACATGGAATGTACATGATTGTATTTCCAGAACTAAATGGATATTATGAGTTGCCTATTACTGATGATCAAGATTTTAGTTTTGAATCTGATACCTCCATGGACGACAGAAAAATTAAAATCATAGGTTCTTTAGAAAACGAATCGTTTGCTGAATATCAAAAAATAAGACGTTTGTATGGTGAAACCAGGTTCAAAATGGACCAAGATTATAAACAAGCCAAAACAACAGGTAACAAAGATCAAGAGCTTATCATTAAAACAAAAATGGATACTCTTGATGCTCAAGACGCCAGATACAGAGATAATTACATTGCAAAAAACCCTAAATATTTACTTTCAAAATTGTTTACAGCATTTAAGCAAATTAAAGTTCCAGATTTTGATGAAAAAAAAGACAGTCTTTTTGGCTATAAATATTTTAAGAACCACTATTGGGACAATGTTGATTTCAATTGCGATGCACTTATAAGAGCTCCCCAAGGTTTATTGAACAATAAATTAAATGAATACATTGATAAAGTAATTGTTCAAGACCCTGATAGTTTGATTGTTGCAGTTGACTACATCATAGGTAAAACAAAACCACTATCAGAAACAAATAAGTATTTCATTCAATCATTAACCAACAAATTTCAAGATAGAAAAATCATGTGTCAAGACAATGTGACCATTCACATGATTAATAAATACTATTGTTCAGGCGATGCTTGGTGGTACAATGACACAGCAGGTTTTCGTAAAATGTGTGAAGAAAGCAAAAAAGCTATTCCAACAATGTGTGGCAAAGTGGCTCCCGATTTAAACATGGAAGACACCGCTGGTAAACTCCACAGATTGTATGAAAATTTAGGAAAATACACCATTTTATTCTTTTACGACCCTACTTGTGGTCATTGCAAAGAAGTAATTCCAGTTGTGAATGCTGTTTTTCAAAAACACAAAGGCATTGGTTTAAAAGTATATGCCGTATCTACTGAAAACAAATACAATGAATGGATGGAAATGATGAGAAAAAAACCTGAATTACATGAATGGATAAATGTTTGCAAAACAAGTCGTTATTATCCTTGGCCAATAAATAAATACGATTATAACATTGTTGCCAATCCTACATTATTTGTACTTGATAATAGCGGAAAAATTATTGGTAAAAAAATAGATGAACACCAACTTGAATTCTTCATTGAGTCACTTTTTTATGAAGATGGTATCATCAAAGAAAAACCTATTCCACCAGTTGAAAAAAAGAAAGAGGAAACGACTGCTCCGGCTCCAGCTCCTCAAAACAACAACTAAAATTTTTCTTTAATAAAATTTTTTGTTCTGCGGTATATTTCACCAGTCTTTAGCTGCAATCCTATGCTGTAAAATGTACCGTTGTATCCGCTTTTATTGTTCAATATAATTCTACTTCCCATCCCTGCCCCAAACCACAGCCACCAAGTAATTTTATAACTTCCATACAAGGCAAATTCAAAGGGAACTACATTTGTTTTAGTTGTGGCAAAGGTATTTTTTTGAGTAGATAATTGACTGTATCCCGTACCTTTACCCACAGACAATGGGATAGAAAATCTCCACCTTTTAGAGTTGTAAAATATATAATCTATTCCTACATTAAAATAATTTAACCCATAATTTTGATACATTGTGTTTGAATCAGTTTTTCCTTGCAAAGCTGTTGGGTTAGCCACTACTTTACTCGCTTTATTAGCTCCGTAATAGCCAATGTAAAGGCTTGTTCTTTTATTAAATATATAGCCTAATTGCAAACCGAACATTTTTGTAGATAAATCACTTACAAAAGTGTTTTTAAAGTCCAAACTGACATATAGTTTTTTAGATTGTTTTAAATCGTATCTTATTGTATCAATTATATGTCTATTTAACTGTGCTTTAGCTAAAGTAAAATTTACAAACAATATGATGATTATAGTTTTTTTCAAAAAAAGAAAGCAAAAATAATTATACAAATCTTAATTTTAGAATCATCTTTGCAACAAGTGAATCAAATACTGGAATTAAGCGCCTTTTTTTCTTCTTTAATTTATCTTTTTTTTGCCTCCAAAAAAAGGGCAAAAGCTTGGATATTTGGCTCTATTGCTGCTCTGTTAAGTGTTATTTTATTTTATAGAATTCAATTAAACTCCAGTTTCATTTTAAATGTCATTTATTTTTTTATGGGTATTGCCGGGTATTTTAATTGGAAATTGATTGAGAATGAAAAACCATTTAAATACCATTATCAACCTTTGAAACACGTTTTACTTAGCTTAGCTATGTTTGGTATATTCGTTATAATACAAAACATTGATGTCATTTATTTTAAAACATCCTTCCAAAAAATTGATTTATTTCTTTCCTTGTTTAGTGTTTTAGCTACTTTTTTAGAAATAAAAAAAGACAGAGCTTGTTGGTGGTATTGGATTAGTATCAATATCGGTTTTACAGTTTTATATTGGTCACAATCATTGCCATTTTACAGTGCATTAATGTCCATATTTACTGTATTTTCGGTATATGCTTTATACCAATGGAAACATAATAATTAGTATTTTGACTCAATAAATTTACTAAATAAAACATACAATTGTTGTAATTCCTTATGCTCTAATAATAAATCAACATGCTTATTCATTGTCACAGTATCGTGTCGTTTCGCAGGACCCGTTTGTGAATTAGCTGTTCCTAGTTCCAACATTTTATCTGTAGTTTCTTTTATTAACGAATTCAATAATCCAAAATCTAAATTCTTTTCCTTACACCATAATTCAATCATTAACCACATGGCATTTGTAAAATTATTTGTAAATACAGCTGCAAGATGGTATTTTAGTCTTTCATCACTGTCAATTTCTTTTATAGAAAAATCTGTTAACAAATGTGAAATTACACCCTTAGTAGTTAAATCTGATGATTCTAATAAGATGGGAACTTGATGGTAATTCAACGTTTTATTTTTAGATATGCTTTGTAAAGGGTATATAACCGCATTGTTTTTAAATTTAAATAAAACAGAGATGGAAGTGCTTCCTGAAGTATGACAAACTATGGTATCAAGTAAATTTAATTGTTCTATTACTTGAACAATGTTATTGTCTGAAACAGCTATCAAAATCAAATCAATACCATTAAAATTTTGGTTTAAATCATGACTATATAATGCATTTACCTTAGTAGCTAAGGCATTGCCTTCTTCTTTATTTCTGGATAAAATAAATTGAATGTTATGTTGTTTATTAAACCAATATTCAGCGAAAAATTGAGCAATATTTCCTGAACCTACAATGGCAATATTACTGTTGGTTTGAATCAAATTTCAATCTGTTTTTAGCTTCTTTAAATCGTTGTATGATAGCCAATACAAATCCAAAAATCATGATCAATGTTCCACCCCATAAAATGTTGATGTAAGGAAATTCAACTGCTTTCAAAATGATGTATTCATATTTTGGTTTTTTGGTAGCTGTTGTAATGATGAATTTAAATTCTTGTGAGTTGTTTTTATTCGTATAAATTCTATCCATGATGCTTAAAACACCTGTTTTTAAATTGACATCTTCTTTAATTTTTATAGTATTTCCATAAACAAACTCAGGATATGCAGAAGCAGTGTCGCCATTTAAATTGATAAGGAGATGAGCTTGAAGATGAATGGTGTCATTGTTTTTACTTACATACAATGTTTTTACATTGTTTAAAGTAATCTGCCTCATTCCATCTTTGGTGATAAACGATTGACCTATGGCTACTGTATCTGTTTTAAAATTATCAAATTGGTCTTTTTTATCGTCTTCATCCAATCCACTTTCATAGTTAATATGAGTGAAGATATCTCGTGTTAAATAGTGCCTTGTATCTGGATTCGATACCAAACCCATTTTAGGGTTGTTTTGTGAATTTGGGTACAAAGTGAAAGAATCTTTTACTTTTCCATTTTTGTCTAAGGATTTATACTTTACTTTAAAATATCTGTTGGGCGACTTTTCTTCAACTCCAACAAAAGTTGCTACCAAGCTATTGTTGTCTAACAAAACAGGTTTGTCTTTTACTAATAAAATATTTTCCTTGTTCTTTTGAACACCGTCATTGTCAATTTTA
This sequence comes from uncultured Flavobacteriaceae bacterium, assembly GCA_964450355.1. Taxonomy (GTDB): domain Bacteria; phylum Bacteroidota; class Bacteroidia; order NS11-12g; family UBA955; genus CAYVDH01. The sequence continues at coordinate 5,863 of CAYVDH010000094.1, read as the reverse complement.
CCATCGTTGGTAGATTCACTGTAAAATTTTGTTCCACTGTTGTTGTTACTCAATACACGTTTGTTAACCGAACTTACTAATACTCCTACCATGATTAAGCCAAAGCCAATGTGGGCAATGCTTGCTCCAGATATTTTTATATTTCCTTTTAATACTTTTACTAAATAATGAGTATTAGCTACTACAGCATAGATACTGCCTATTAATAAAAATAAATATTTAATTGACCATAATTTAAATAAAAACATGGCTCCAAAACTCAATATCAATGATATTAATAAGGTAGTTACTACTGTTTCAAAAAATGGTTTTGGATTGGTATTTTTATATTTTAAAAATTGAGCAAATGCGGTTAAAATGACAATAAAAATAGCAAAAATCATTTGCCATAAATTGTAAAAACTTTCTCCTTCAATGGCTTTAGATAAATGAAATAATTTATTAAACACAGGAATGCTTGTAAAAATGAAAATATGAACTCCTGATAAAAGTAAAACTAAACTACCTACAAACATCCAAAATTCACGACTGTATAAATTATCTTCTTCTTTATTTAAAGGGTAAATTTTGAATAAATTAAATATAAACCATGCCAATGAAGAAATCAATACTAAAGTGCCTAATACATTAGGAAACAAGCCACTATCCCCTGGCCAAAATACCATCAATAAAGTGACAAATAAATAAGTAAATAAGAACAGAATTCTTTTTTTAAATTCAACAAAACTTAAACTAAAGGTTAGAAATATAAACAGAAACAGCAATAATATAAGTTGACCTGATAATCCAAGGTCTGTAAACGAGTGTACACTTGAGTTCCCCAATATACCACTTCTGGTAAGGAAAGTAGCATACAACACCATAAAGAATGAAAAAATAATGAGGCAAATGGTTAAAACAGGATACTTACCTGTTACTTTATTAATAAGAAGCATGTGGGTTGCTGCTATCAATAAAATCCAAGGCATCAACGATGCATTTTCAACTGGATCCCATGCCCAATACCCTCCAAAACTTAAACTTTCATATGCCCAATAACCCCCCATGATGATGCCAGTACCTAATACCATTACACCTACCAATGCCCAAGGCAAAGCAGGTACTGTCCATGTTTTGTATTGTTTAGTCCACAATCCAGCAAATGCATAAGCAAATGGAACTATGGTAGCTGCAAATCCAAAAAATAAAGTAGGTGGATGAATCACCATCCAATAATTTTGTAACAATGGATTTAACCCATTGCCATCTTTATAAACTTGTAAATAATTTGCTTTGCCTAACTTGTCAAGAATAGGTAACATTAAACTTTCTGGATTGTGATCTCTTAATAAAATAAAAGGGCTACTTCCTATTTTAACATCGCCAAACTGAAACCCTAACAACATACTACCTAATATGCATTGAGCTAAAGCAACTACAGCCATAACAGGCGATTCCCAATGTTTAGCTCTAAATAATAAAATGATACCTAATACCACATGCCAAAACATCCACAATAAAAAACTACCTTCTTGACCTTCCCAAAAACAACTTATCATGTAATAATAAGGCAATTCGTTTGATGAGTGTTGATAGGCGTATTGGTATTCGTAATAATGATTATAAATGATGTAAAATAAACTGACAAAAACAAGAACTACAGAAATAGAGTGTATCCAAAAAAACAGTCTAGCTAAGGGTTTGTATTTTTCGTTTTGAGTATGGACATGCATTGAATAAAACAATACAGCCATGATGGAAGCCAAAACACTTAGAACTACTGAAAATTTTCCAATATTACCTATCCATAAATGTTCATTGTTAAATATAATGGTTTCCATTAGTTTTTTTTCTCGTATTTACTAGGACATTTATTTAATATGGTATTGGCTTCAAAATACCCTTGTTTATGAATGCCAATTAACACCACTTTATCTGTTCTATCAATGTCTTGAGGCTTAGCATTTCGATATATTACTTTGCGAACCATACCTGTAGTATCCATGGCATGAAATTCAAAATAATTAGGGTCTTGTTGTGGATTGTAAACACTTGGTATGGATCTAACTAAGGTAGTAACCACATGCACTTTCATGTTGGGTTTTTCTTTGGCTATTTCTTCTGCCTCCTGAAAACATACATATTGACTGGTGTCGCCATAAAAACTAATTACTATGGCCAAACAAACAGAAACAACTACAAGAAGGATGATGTATATTGGTTTCATTTATTTTTTTCAAATTTATTAAGTTTTCTATCAATGTGTATCAAATATAAAACTATACAAATAAATATAATTCCTATAATGGAAACCACTGTGTATATTTTACCTGATGTTCGGAGTACCGATTCGTCTAAAAGAATCATTAATAGATTAATCATTAAGTTGCTTTAATTGTTGTTTTAATTGTAAGTTTTTGAATCTAATTTTTATTTCTGCTATCCATACAAAAAGCAATGTCCAACCAATAACTGCTGGATAAAAAACATATTGCATGTTGTTGTTATTGTTGTATGTTTTAAAATTTACTGTATCTCCACTTGCTGGATGCACACTAAAGTTTGCTAATTTTGGCATAATCAATATCAAAGCAATGAACAATGGAAATACAAATACATTATAAACTGCTGATAATCTAGCTTTTTTTGTTTCATCTTCAATGGATTTTTGTAATACCCAATAGGCTAGATACATACTCAAACCAATGGCAACACCATTTAATTTAGGATCTCCCCTGTCCCAAGGATAACCCCAAGTACTGTAACCCCATAACATGCCTGTGAACAAACCAGCCATTGCCATTACTATTCCTGTTTTAGTTAATTCTGACGAATAAACATGAAATTGAGTATTGTAGTTAAACAAATAGATGATGCTGCATATCCACGAGGCAAATAACAATATCATCATTCCAAACCACATAGGTACATGATAAAATAAATTTCTCAATGTTTCATCTAACATTCCAACATCTGTAGGAACATCTATTAATAAACCATAGATTAATGCATACAAAACCAAAACAACAGACAACGTTTTGTAAAATATTCCAATGTAAATTTTCAATGTAAATTTTTTTTAATTGCACTGCAAAAGTACTAATAGAGATTGTAAAAACAATTCTATTTTTAAGACTTTAACGTTGTCTTGAATTTACTTGTTCAATCTTTCCAAATGTATTTAACCAATATCATCCCTAATACCACTATTAATATATTGATTAATAACAAAATAAGATAATCTAATTGAGCTATTGTACTCAAACCATCCACCGCTTTTTTGCTTACTTTTATTCCTATAAGCAATATAGGTACAATGCTAGGAAAGGTCATGATTGGTAATAATAAACCTGCATTGTCTGTTTTAGCTGCTATGCTACTATTGATTGTAATTATGGATGAAATACCTATTCCTGTTAAAAAACTAGACAGTAAAAAATGAACTGTTTGCTCTATGAATACTCCATGAATGACATTAAAAATAATGTAAGTAAACAAGGTGTAAACCAACATCAATAGCACATTAAAAAGAAGTTTTGAACTTAAAAATTGGACAGGAGTAAGCATTTGATGCCAAAATAGAAAATGTCCTTTAGACATTTGTAAGTATGATTTGGCAATTCCTTGTAAAGTAGTAAATATCATCACTATCCAAAACATAGACGAATACAATGAAGCATCCATTGTAGGCATCCCTAATAAAGTAATTAATGTAGCAATAAATATGAACAAAAACACTGTAATTATGGCATGTTTATTCTTCCATTCCGATTGAATTAAAAAGTAAAGTGTTTTTAAAGTTGTTGTCAATTGTAAAAAATCGTAATTTCGCACAAAAATAACAAAAGTATTCTTATGCTAAGAAAAATTGAACATTTATCTGCTTCTGAACAGGATTTAATCTTGTCAGCTCCATTATTAGTAACCGCTTTAGTATCAGGCGCTGATGGTGACTTTTCTACTAATGAAATAAAAAAAGCAGTAAAAGTTATTCACATTAAAACCTACTCAGAAAAAGCTGATGTAAGAGGTGTTTACAAGGAAATTGACATGTTAAGCGAAGACAAAATCATGTCATTAATCGAGGCTTTACCCGAAGAAACATTCACAAGAACTGAATTTTTAACTGATAAACTTAAGGAATTAAACAACATATTTCCAAAATTAGATCCTCATTTTGCTAAAGATTTGCTTAAAAGTTTAAGAGAATTGGCTTTTTATGTAAGCAATGCCAACGAAAGTGGTATTAGTTTCAGCAATGAAATGGAAGAAAGAGTAGCTGAACTTAAATTTTTGAAACTTTAGTTCCATCTTTCTCTTTTTCAATCCTATATTTTACAATTACTTTTTGTAAGATTTAATTGATTATACCTTCTATTTTAATCTTTTTTTACTTTGATTTGTAATCTTTTATATTTTTATAAATAAAATGATAAAAAACACTAAGTTTGTCGGGCAATTTTTTATTTATGATAATTGGAACAATTAAAGAAACTAAAAGCAATGAAAACAGAGTAGCTCTTAGTCCTGATGTAGTTAAAAGCCTTATAAAACAAGGGTTTTCGTGCATTATTCAATCTGGTGCAGGTACGAACTCAAACTTCTCTGATGAATCATATAAATTAGCTGGTGCAGAAATTCTAAACAATGCAAATGAAGTTTGTCAAAAAGCAGATGTAATAGTAAAAGTAAATGCCCCTAATTCAGAAGAAATATCATCGTTAAAATCTGGAAGTGTTCTCATCTCTTTCATTTACCATTTAAGCAATCCTGAGCTTGTAGAAAAACTAAAATCACAAAATGTGACTGTTTTCAGTATGGATGCTATACCAAGAATTTCAAGAGCTCAAAGTATGGATGCATTAAGTTCTCAAGCTAACTTAGCGGGTTATAAAGCAGTATTACTTGGTGCTCATCACTCCGCTAAAATATTTCCAATGTTAATGACTGCTGCTGGTACAATTACACCATCTAAAGTATTGATTTTTGGTGCAGGTGTTGCAGGACTTCAAGCCATTGGTACAGCCAAAAGACTTGGTGCAGTTGTAGAAGTAACTGATATCCGACCTGAAACTAAAGAGCAAGTAGAAAGTTTAGGTGGTAAATTCATAAGTTTTGATACAGGAGAAGTGAAAATTGAAGGTGGCTATGTAAAAGAAACCAGTGAAGACACTTTAAAAAAACAAAGAGAAATTTTGACCAAACACCTTTCTAACTGTGATGTGGCAATAACTACTGCATTAATTCCTGGAAAAAAAGCTCCTGTTTTAATTACAGAAGACATGGTAAAACAAATGAAATTAGGTAGCGTGATTGTTGATATGGCCGTAGAACAAGGAGGAAATTGTGAATTAAGCGAATTAGACAAAGTGGTTGTAAAACATGGAGTTAAAATTGTAGGTGAAGCCAATTTACCATCCCTTTTAGCTCAAAATGCCAGTGAAAGTTACGCTAAAAATATTTATACATTTTTAACACATTTGGCAACAAAAGATGGATTTAAATTTGAAATGGAAGAAGAAATTACCAAAGGAACTTTAATAACCAAAGAAGGACAAAATTTAAAAGCAATAGCACAAGCAAGAACTTAATTAAATTGTTTTTATTGTTATAGTGTTAAATTGTTATATGGAAGAAAAAAATTATCTTAAAGTGAGCCAAATTGAAGCTTATAATATTTCAATAAGTTTGAGTAATTTTGTTTGGGATATAGTAATTTCTTGGGATTATTTTGCTAAAGATACAATGGGTAAGCAATTTGTTAGGGCTGTTGATTCAATTTCTGCAAATATTGCTGAAGGTTTTGGGAGATTTTACAAAAAAGATAAAATAAAATTTTATTATTATAGTAAAGGCTCCGTATTAGAAAGTGTAGATTGGAATG